>NZ_JBSFLV010000035.1:0-81604 GCF_053599215.1 Streptomyces sp. NPDC001002
GCTGCCCGGACGGGATCCCGTCCGGGCAGCGCGCGTGCCGCTTCTGCGGGGGTTGTGCAAAACGTTTTGGGTCCTTAGCGTCCGGTTCGGACGGAAGGACCCGCATCATGCGCCGACTGATCGTGACCTCCTGCTCGGTGCTCGTCGTGCCCGAGCGGGGACCCTGCCGAGTGGAGCCCGGCCAGGACATCCTGGTCGAGGACGGAGCGATCGCCTGGCTGGGCCCGGCGGGCACCGGGCCGGACGCCACCGGCGCGGAGAGCGTGGACGGTACGGGACTGGTCGCCGTACCCGGGCTGGTGAACGCCCACACGCACGGCCCGATGACGTTGATGCGCGGCGCCGCCGAGGACGTGAGCGTCGAGGACTGGTTCAACGTGCGGGTCTGGCCCATGGAGGTCAACCTCACCCCCGAAGACATCGGCCTCGGCGCCGCGCTGGCCTGCGCGGAGATGCTGCTCAGCGGAGTGACCACGTTCGCCGACCACTACTTCCACGCCGAGCGGATCGCCGACGCCGTCGTACGCACCGGCATCCGGGCCGACATCGCGCCGACCTACTTCAGCAGCCGAGGCCGGGCCGCGCTGGAGGAGAGCGCCGAGACCGCCGCGGCCCTGCACGGCACCGGCGACGGCCGGGTCACCGCGTCGCTCGGCCCGCACGCGCCCTACACCGTCGACGACAAGGACCTCGTCCGGCTCGCGGAGCTGGCCCGGGAGACGGGCCTGCGGATCCACATCCACGCCGCCGAGCACCTGGAGCAGACCGAGTCGAGCCTGGCCCGGCGCGGGATCACCCCGATCACGGTCCTGGAGCGGACCGGTGTACTGGACGCGGGCGCGCTGATCGCGCACGGCTGCGGCATCGTGCCGGACGACCTGCCGACGCTGGCGGCACACCGGGACCGTACCGGCGTGGCCTGCTGCCCGAAGGTCTACCTGAAGCACGCACTCTCCCCGCTCACCCCCGTAAAAGGCCTGCTGGGCGCGGGAGTTGCCGTCGGGGCCGGTACGGACGGGGCCGCCGGGCACAACACGCTGGACGTGTGGGAGGCGATGCGGCTGGTCGCGATGACGCAGAAGCAGGCGGAGCGGGACGCGACCTGGATGACGGTGTCCGACACGGTCCGGCTGGCCACGCGCGGCGGGGCCCGGGCACTCGGACTCGGGGAGCGGATCGGCGCGTTGGAGCCGGGCCGGGCCGGCGACATCGTGCTGGTCGACCTGGGCGGAGCGCACTGCCGGCCGGTGCACGACCCGGTGGCGGCCCTGGTCTACAGCGCCCGGGCGAGCGATGTGCGCACGGTCGTGGTGGACGGTCGGGTCGTGGTGCGGGACGGTCGCCTGCTCACCCTGGACCTGCCAGGACTGCTGGCCGAGATCGACGCCCGCGTGCCCGCGCTCCTCGACACCTCGCACGGCCGGGCGGTGCAGCACTATGACCCGTGACCCGGACGAGGACGCGGGCCGCCGACGGGTGCGGCGCCCCGCCTCGATCAAGGACGTGGCCGCCGCCGCCCGGGTCAGCCCGACCACGGTCTCGCACGTGCTGAGCGGCAACCGGCCGGTCGCCGAGGAGACGGCCGAGCGGGTACGTACCGTCGTCGCCCGGCTCGGCTACGTACCGGCGTCAACTGCCCGCAATCTCCAGGCCGGTTCGACGAACGTCATAGGGCTGCTGGTGCCCGACATCACCAACCAGTTCTTCGCCGAACTCGCCAAGGGCGTCGACGACGCCGCCCACGACCTGGGCTACGGCGTCATCCTCTGCAACACCGAGTTCGACCCCGACCGCGAGGACCGCTATCTGGAGATGCTCCGCGGCCGGTTCATCGACGGCATGGTGTACGCCTCCGGCTCGCCGCCCTCGCGCGGCCGACTGGCGTCTCTGCTCGGGCGGTTCCCCATCGCGCTGGCCGACGAGGTCGTGCCCGGGCTGCTGGAGCAGACCATCCTGGTCACCGCCGACCACCGCGCGGGCGGCCGGCTGATCGGGCAGCACCTGCGGGAGCTGGGCCACCGCCGGGTGCTGGCGATCAGCGGTCCGGTGGACCTGGTCAGCAGCCTGGAGCGGATCGCCGGTTTCCGCGAGGCCTTCGGTGACACCGGCGTCACCGAGGTCGAGGGCGCCTTCGTCGAACGGTCCGGCTACGACCTGGTCGCCACCGCCCTGGAGAACGGCGGCCGACGCCGCTTCACCGCCGTGTTCGCCGCCAACGACCTGATGGCGCTCGGCGCGATCGCCGCCCTGGAGGACGCGGGACTGCGCGTCCCCGAGGACGTCTCGGTGGCGGGCTTCGACGACATCATGCTCGCCTCCCGCGTCCACCCCCGCCTCACCACCGTCCACCAGCCCGCCTACGACGTCGGCCGCACGGCCGGCGCCCAACTCCTCAGCTATGTCCACCGGGACGAGGTGCCCCCCGCCTCCCGGCACATCCTGCCGGTCCGGCTGAAGGTCCGCGCCAGCACGGCTCCGGTGCGCGCGGCCCGCTGACCAACACCCCCCCCGCACATCGCACACATCAACAGGAAGGCCGTACCGCGATGCCCCATGTCCTCGTCGTGGGTGAGTCATGGTTCACCCACTCCGTCCACCAGAAGGGGTTCGACTCCTTCTTCACCTCCGAGTACGTCGAGGGCGCCCAGGTCTTCCTCGACGGGCTCCGCGACCGCGGCCACACGGTGACGTACGTCCCGGCGCACGAGATACCGAGCAGAGTGCCCACCACGGCCGAGGGCCTTGAGCCGTACGACGCCGTCGTGATCAGCGATGTCGGGGCCAACAGCTTCCAGCTCACGCCGGAGACCTTCGCCCGCTCGGTGCCCGCGCCGGACCGGACCGAACTGCTGCGCGCCTACGTCGAGTCGGGCGGCGGCCTGCTGATGGTGGGCGGCTACCTCTCCTTCACCGGCATCGACGGCAAAGCCCGTTGGGGTCGTACGCCGCTGGCCGCCGCGCTGCCGGTCGGCCTGCACGACCGGGACGACCGGGTGGAGCTGCCGGCGGGGGCCGCCCCGACGGTGGTCGCCGGACACCCGGTGGTCGACGGCCTGGACGGGACCTGGCCCGATCTGCTCGGGCTGAACGAGGTGACGGTGCGGGACGGGGCTGACCTGCTCGTCGAGTGCGCGGGGCATCCGCTGCTGGTCGTGGGCGGGTACGGCGCCGGGAGATCGGCGGCCTTCACCTCCGACCTGGCGCCGCACTGGGCCCCGCCCGCGTTCCTGGACTGGAAGGGCTATCCCGAACTGTGGGACCGGCTGGTCCGCTGGCTGGCCCGGACCCCGGCGGGGGAGGACGTCTGATGGCCACCGCCCATATCGCGGCCGCCCCGGGCGACTTCGCGCCGGACGTGCTCATGCCCGGCGACCCGCGCAGGGCCCGTCGCATCGCCGAAACGCTCCTCCAGGACGCCCGGTTGGTCACCGACGTGCGCGGCATCGAGGGATACACCGGAACGTACAAAGGCGCGCCGCTGTCCGTGCTGGCCTCCGGCATGGGGATGCCGTCCGTCACGATCTACGCCACCGAACTCTTCCGCCACTACGGCGTCCGCCGCATCGTGCGGGTGGGCACCGCGGGCGCCCTTCCCGCCTCGGTGGGTCTGCGTGACGTCGTCGTGGCCACCGCCGCGCACACCGACTCGGCGATGAGCAGCCGTCGTATCGACGGAGTGCAGCTGAGCCATGCCGCCTCCTTCGGGCTGGCCGCTGCCGCCGTGCGGGCCGCCGGGACCGGACCGCACGTCCACGTCGGGTCCGTGTTCACCACCGACCACTTCTATCTCGAACGGCCCGCGCTGTTCGAGCAGTTGGAGGCGCACGGCACCCTCGCCGTGGAGATGGAGGCCGCCGGGCTCTACGCCACGGCCGCCGCCGAGGGCGGGCAGGCGCTCGCCGTGCTGACGGTCAGCGATCACGTGCGGCACACGGAGGCGCTCACCTCGGCCGAGCGCGAGACGGACTTCGACCGTGCCGTGACCATCGCGGCCGGTGCACTGATCACGGAAACAATCTCCTAACACGAGCGACCAAAAAGACCCGTAGCCAAAACGTTTTGCCTTGCATACCTTTCGACCAATGGCGAAGGACTGCCCCCGCTGGAACCCGCTTGAGAACCCGTTAGAGAACCCGCTAGAGAAAGAGAATCCAGGCGATGAACAAGATCAGAATTCTGGGGGCCGTCGCGGCGCTCGCCCTCACTCTCGCCGCATGCGGTGCCTCGACGGACGCGGACTCCACCGATTCCGGGAACTCCGGAAAGCTGCGCATCAAGTTCGTCGTCAACGGAAACCTCGGCGACCGTTCCTTCTTCGACTCGGCGTACGCGGGCCTGCAGGAGACCGAGAAGGACCTCGGGTACAGCCTGAAGGTCGTCGAGCTGGGCAGCGACCGCACCAAGTGGTCCTCCGGCTTCGAGGACGCGGCGGCCGGTGACGACTACGACGTGCTCGCGGCCGGCACCGTGGACACCGTCGGATTCATCTCCAAACTGGCCTCCGAATACCCGGACAAGAAGTTCTGGATCTTCGACGGATCCGTCGACTACACGGGCAAGAGCGGCTGTTCCAACAAGTGCGCCAACGTCTACTCCGTCACCTTCAAGCAGAACGAGGCCGCCTATCTGGCCGGATTCCTCGCCGACAAACTCGTCGCCGCCAAGACGCTTCCCGGAAGTTCCGGAAACGGAAAGGTCGGAGTGATCGGCGGAGTGCAGATACCGGTGATCGAGGACTTCGTCATCGGCTTCAAGGCCGGGTTCGAGGCGGCGGGCGGTAATCCGTCCTCCGGTGTCCTCGTGCAGTACGTCGGCGGCGACAACCCGTTCGGCGACCCGGCCAAGGGCAAGCAGATCGCCTCGGCGATGTACGGGCAGGGAGCCGAACTGGTCTGGCCCGTCGCGGGATCCTCAGGCCTCGGCGCCTTCGAGTCGGCCGTCGCCGCCAAGCGGTACACCTTCGGCGTCGACTCGGACCAGTACAAGACGCTCACCGACGCGGCCCAGCGGGAAACCGTCGTCACCTCCATCCTCAAGAACGCCGGCAACGCGCTTTATCTGGCGGCCAAGGCCAACAAGGCCGGCACGCTCGCCTACGGGAAGCCCGCCGCCGTGGGCCTGGCCGAGAACGGCGTCGGCTACGTCGACAACGCCAACTTCGACAAGCTCGTCCCCGCCGCCCTGCGCACCGAACTGGAAGCGCAGGCCGCCAAGGTCAAGTCCGGTGCCGTCAAGGTCCCTTCGGCCTTCTGACCTCCGAGGAACCCGGTGCAGACCATGGACGAAACCCTCGCTGGAGCCCCTCCCGCCCTGGAGGCCGTCGGCCTCGGCAAGACCTACCCCAACGGCACCCGCGCCGTCAGCGACGTGGACCTGTCCGTGCCCCGCGGCGAGATCAGAGCGATCGTCGGCCAGAACGGCGCAGGCAAGTCCACCCTGATGAAGCTGCTGTACGGCCTCGAACAGCCCTCGGCCGGGCAGTTGAGCGTGCACGGGCGGCGGGTCGGGTTCGCCGGACCGCAGGACGCCATCGCGCTCGGCGTGGGCATGGTCCACCAGAACCTCATGCTGGTCCCGTCGTTCACCGTCGCCGAGAACGTCGTGCTGGGCGTCGAGCCCGGCCGGGCGGGCCGCGTGGACCGTGCGGCGGCCGTCGAACGTACCGCCGCACTGGCCGAGGAGTCCGGGCTCGCCGTCGACCCGACGGCCAGGGTCGACGCGGTGTCCGTGGGAATGCGCCAGCGCACCGAGATCCTCAAGGCGCTGCACCGGGGCGCCCGCATCCTGATCCTCGACGAGCCCACCGCCGTGCTCACCCCGCAGGAGACCACCGACCTCTTCACCGCGATCCGCAGGCTCCGGGACTCGGGCATGACCGTGCTGTTCATCTCGCACAAGCTCAAGGAGGTACGGGAGATCAGCGACCGGGTCACCGTCATGCGGGCCGGCTCGGTGATCGGCACCGTCCGCACCGAGGAGGCGACGCCCGCGCAGCTGGCGTCCATGATGGTCGGCCGCGAGATGTCCCTCGACGTGCCGAAGCACCCGGCCCGTCCCGGCGCCAACACCCTCCGGGTGCGCGGACTTTCGGGCCCCGCCGTGCACGGCGTCTCCCTCGACATCGCCGCCGGGGAGATCGTCGGCCTCGCCGGCGTCGAGGGCAACGGCCAGACCGAACTCGTCGAGCTCCTCGCCGGACTGCTCCGCCCCACCGCCGGGACGGTCACCGTGGACGACACCGACGTCACCCACCTCGACGCGGCGGGCCACCGCCGGGCCGGTATCGCCCACGTCCCCGAGGACCGGCTGACCAACGGGGCCGCCCTGGACCGCTCCATCGCCGACAACCTCATCGTCGACCGCCACGACCGGCCCCCCGTCGCCCGCCACGGCATCCTGCGTACCCGGCGCATACGCGAACTCGCCGAGGACCTCATCAGCCGGTACGAGATCCGCGCCCCGCACCCCGACGCGGCGGCCGGAGCACTGTCCGGCGGCAACCTCCAGAAGGTCGTCGTCGCCCGCGAACTGTCCGCCGAACCCCGCCTGCTGCTCGCCGCGCAGCTGACCCGGGGCGTCGACATCGGCGCCATGCACTTCATGTACGAGCGGCTCCTGGAAGCCCGTGACGCGGGCGCCGCGGTGCTGCTCGTCTCCGCCGACCTCGGTGAACTCCTCGCCCTCTCCGACCGGTTGCTCGTCATCAAGGACGGCCGACTGGTCGCCCGCTTCGACGACCCGGCCGAACTCACCGAGGAGACAACCGGCTTGTACATGCTCGGGGTGGAACGGCACCCGGACGAGCGGATCACGGCAGGTGTCCGATGACCTCGACCCTGGAACCGGCCGCGGAACAGCAGGGGCGACCCGAGACGCAGGGCCGCCGCGACTTCCTGGCCACCCGACGCCGCACGGTGGTCGTCGAGTTGACGATGACGGTACTGACCGTCGCGGTGGCGATCCTCATCGCCTTCCTGGTGGTCCTCGCCACCGGCAAGGACGCCGGCGGCGCACTGGACGCCCTGCTCACCGGCCCGTTGGAGCGCACCCCGCGGATCGGCCGCTGGCTCGCCGACGCCACCACCCTCGCGCTGCTCGGCGTGTCCGTCGCGATCCCCTTCCGGGCCCGCCAGATCAGCCTCGGCGCCGAGGGCCAGGTCTACGCCGGTGCGCTGGCCAGCGCGCTGGTGGCGATCAACCTCCATCTCCCGCCCGTCGCCGCCGTGTTGGTGCCGCTCGGCGCCGCCGCCCTCGCCGGGGGCGCGCTCGGTGCCGTACCCGGAGTGATGAAGGCCCGGCTCGGCGCCAACGAGATCGTCGCCACGCTGATGCTGAACGCGGTCGTGGTGCGCGTCTTCGACTACCTCCTCACCGACCATCTCAAGGCTCCCGGCAGCAGCGCCGTACAGTCCGCCCAGGTCCGCCCCGACTCGGCGCTCCCGCTCCTCTCGACCTACTTCGGCGTCCCCCTGGACCAGGCGAACATCGGCCTGTTCGGCATGCTCGGGGTGGCGGCGGCCGTCTGGTTCCTGCTCGCCAGGACACCGCTCGGCTACCGCATCCGCGTGACCGGCTCCAACCCGGACTTCGCCCGGTACGGCGGTCTCGACGTGCCGCGCACCATCGAGTGGAGCTTCGTCATCGGCGGCGCGCTGGCCGGCCTGGCCGGGGCGCACCTCGTGCTCGGGATCTACGGCGGACTCCAGCCCGACATGGCCGGCGGCCTGGCGTTCGAGGGCATCGTGGTCGCCCTGTTGGGCCGCAACAACCCGGTCGGTGTGGTCGCCGCCGCGCTCCTGTACTCGTATCTGCGGGTCGGCGGCGACGTGATGGAGCAGCAGACCGACGTCGGCTCCGACGCCGTGACCATCATCCAGGCGGTCATCGTGCTGCTGGTGACCGCGCGGGCGCTGCCCGAACTCGTCAAGCGGTACCTCGCCCGAAGGGAGGCCCGCTGATGGGCTCCGTCCTCGACGTCGTGCTCAGCACGGCATTCCTCGCGGCGATCCTCGGGGTGTCCACGCCGTACGTACTCGCCGCGCTGGGTGGGCTGTTGGCCGAGCGGGCCGGGGTGCCCAACATCGCCCTGGAGGGCTCGATGCTGAGCGCCGCCTGCACGGGCGCGCTGGTCGCCGGGTACAGCGGCTCGGTCTGGGCCGGAGCCGTCTGCGGGATCGCGGCCGGTTCGCTGCTCGCGCTGCTGCTCGGCGTGCTGCACCTCTACCTCGGCGCGGACGCCATCATCGCGGGCATCGGCCTCAACCTCCTTGCGGCGGGCGCGACTTCGTACACCGTGTTCGCGCTCCTCGGCGACAAGGGCGGCACCAGCAGGCTGCACAGCGGAGCCCTGCCCTCCGTCCGCCTGCCCCTGGTCGAGGACATCCCGGGCGTCGGCGCGGTGCTCAGCGGACAGAACGTGCTGACCTGGGCCGCCCTCGCCGCCACCCCGGTGGTCGCCTGGCTGCTGTACCGAACCCGGTTCGGCTTCCACCTCCGCGCGGTCGGGGAGCACCCCGAAGCGGCACGATCGGTCGGCATCCACGTCCACCGGGTCCAGTTCCGCGCCCTCGCGCTGAGCGGCGCGCTGGCCGGGGCGGGCGGCGTGTTCCTGAGCATGGGCGCTGTTTCCTTCTTCGTCACCGGCATGACCGCCGGCCGGGGTTACATCGCCCTGGCCGCCGTCTTCCTCGGCGCGCTGCGCCCCTGGGGCGTCCTCCTCGCCGCCCTTGGTTTCGGCACCGCCGAGGCCCTCGCCGTCCAGCTCGGCAACCTCGACGTCCCGTCCCAACTCGTCTCCGCGATCCCGTACGTCTTCACCTTGCTGGCCCTGGCGTTCTTCGCCTGGCGCCGCCGCCGCGCCTCTCGTACCGCCGCTGTTCCGGCGTCCCTTCCTGGCCTGCACCCCCTGGAGTCCCCATGAGCATCCGCGCCACCCGCGCCCGGATCATCGCCGCCGCCGCGGTCCTCGCCTCCCTCCCCGCCCTGCTCGGCACCCCGGCCGCCGCCCACGACAGCCGCGTACGGCTGGACTTCCTCGGTGAGCGGGAGCTGCCCGACGCCCTGGCCTTCCAGGGCACCACCGTCGGCGGCCTGTCGGGCATCAGCTACGACGCGAAGACCGGCACGTACTACGTGATCAGCGACGACCGGTCGGCGACCAACCCCGCCCGCTTCTACACCGCCGACATCGACTTCGCCCACGGTGCGCTCAAGAGCGTCCAACTCACCGGCACCCACCCGTGGTTGCGCCCGGACGGCACCACCTTCCCGCCCACCTCGACCACCACCGCCACCGTCGCGCCCGACCCGGAGGGCATCGCCGTGGACCCGCGCAGGGGCGGCCTGGTGTGGACGAGCGAGGGCGAGCGGATCGTCCCGTCGGGAGGGCAGGCACTGCTCGGCGACCCCTGGATCCGCCGCGCCACCACGACCGGCACCTACACCGCGCAGCTCCCGCTGCCCCCTCAACTGCACATGAACTCCCAGGAGTTCGGCCCCCGCCAGAACCAGACCCTGGAGGGACTCGCCGTCACCCCGGACGGCCGGCGGATCGTCACCGCCATGGAGGACCCCCTCTACCAGGACGGCACCGACCCCACCCCCGAGCACGGCGCCCTCACCCGCATCACCGTCCACGACGCGGACACCGGGCTGCCGCTGGCCCAGTACGCCTACCCCCTGGAACCGCTGTTCGCCACCCCGCCGGCGGGCAGCACCGACACCAACGGCGTCAGCGACATCGTGGCCCTCGGCCGTGACCGCTTCCTGGTCCTGGAGCGCGCCTCGATCTACGCCGACAACAACTGGAAGTCCCGCGTCTACCTGGTCGACCTCCACGGCGCGACGAACGTCCTGGACCGCGACTCCCTCACCCCCGTGCCGGGGCACAAGGTCAAGCCGGTCCGCAAGACCCTCGTCACCGACCTGTCCGACGTCCCCGCCCTGTCCCGCGTCGACAACGTCGAGGGCATCACCCTCGGCCCCCGCCTCCCCGACGGCCGCCGCACGGTCGTCCTGGTCTCCGACGACAACTTCGCCGCCCGCCAGGTGACCCAGGTGATCGCCTTCGCCGCGCACGGAATCTGACGTTCGGCAGGCACATCGTCCGGTCGGCCCGGTCCCCGGTGCGGGGAATCAAACGTGGCCGCCGGACGCTCTCGCCTGCGTGAAGAAGATTGGTTTCCTCTCGTTCGGTCACTGGTCGCCGAGTCCGCACTCCAAGACCCGGTCGGCCGCCGACTTCCTGCACCAGTCCATCGACCTGGCGGTCGCCGCCGAGGAGCTGGGCGTGGACGGCGCGTACTTCCGCGTGCACCACTTCGCGCAGCAGGCGGGCAGCCCGTTCCCGCTGCTCTCGGCCATCGGCGCACGGACCTCGAAGATCGAGATCGGCACCGGCGTGATCGACATGCGCTACGAGAACCCGCTGTACATGGCGGAGAACGCGGGCGCGGCCGACCTCATCTCCGGCGGACGGCTGCAGCTCGGCATCAGCCGTGGCTCACCGGAGCAGGTGATCGACGGCTGGCGCTACTTCGGCTACGCCCCCGAGGAGGGGGAGACCGGCGCGGACATGGCCCGCCGGCACGCCGAGACGTTCCTCAAGGTGATCGAGGGCGAGGGCTTCGCGAAGCCGAACCCGCGGCCGATGTTCCCCAACCCGCCGGGACTCCTGCGCGTCGAACCGCACTCCGAGGGGCTGCGCGACCGGATCTGGTGGGGCTCCAGCTCGAACGCGACCGCCGTCTGGGCTGCGACGCTGGGGATGAACCTGCAGAGCTCCACCCTGAAGGACGACGAGACGGGCGAGCCGCTGCACGTCCAGCAGCGCAAGCAGATCGAGGCGTACCGCGAGGCGTACAAGGAGGCGGGCCACACGCGCGAGCCGCGGGTGTCCGTCAGCCGCAGCATCTTCGCCCTGACCGACGACGTGGACCGGGCCTACTTCGGCCGCGACCGCAACTCGCGCGACCAGGTCGGCATGATCGACGACACGACCAGGGCGATCTTCGGCCGTTCGTACGCCGCCGAGCCGGACGTCCTGGTGAAGCAACTCCAGGAGGACGAGGCCATCCAGGCCGCCGACACCCTCCTCCTCACCGTCCCGAACCAGCTCGGGGTCGACTACAACGCCCACGTGCTGGAGAGCATCCTGACCCAGGTGGCACCGGAGCTGGGCTGGCGCTGAAGGTGCGGCCGCCCTGTGCGCGGGGCGGCTCGGCACCGTACCGGTACCTCCGTACCGTCAGCACTCGATGATGTTCACCGCGAGCCCACCCCGAGCCGTCTCCTTGTACTTGACGCTCATGTCGGCCCCCGTCTCCTTCATCGTCTTGATGACCTTGTCCAGGGACACCTTGTGCGTGCCGTCCCCGCGCATCGCCATCCGGGCCGCCGTGACCGCCTTCACCGCGGCCATGCCGTTGCGTTCGATGCAGGGGATCTGGACGAGGCCTCCGACGGGGTCGCAGGTGAGGCCGAGGTTGTGTTCCATGCCGATCTCGGCCGCGTTCTCGACCTGTTCGGGGGAGCAGCCGAGGACCTCGGCCAGGGCGCCCGCCGCCATCGAGCAGGCGGAGCCGACCTCGCCCTGGCAGCCGACCTCGGCGCCGGAGATGGAGGCGTTCTCCTTGAAGAGCATGCCGATCGCGCCGGCCGCGAGGAGGAAGCGGACCACGCCGTCCTCGTCGGCTCCGGGCACGAAGTTGATGTAGTAGTGCAGGACGGCCGGGATGATGCCGGCGGCGCCGTTCGTCGGGGCGGTCACGACCCGGCCGCCCGCCGCGTTCTCCTCGTTCACGGCCATCGCGTAGAGCGTGATCCACTCCATCGCGTGCGCCAACGGGTCGCCCTCGGCCCGGAGTTGGCGAGCCGAGACGGCGGCGCGGCGGCGCACCTTCAGGCCGCCCGGCAGGATGCCCTCGCGGGCCATGCCGCGCGAGACGCACGCCTGCATCACCCGCCAGATGTCGAGCAGCCCCTCGCGGATCTCCTCCTCGGTCCGCCAGGCGCGCTCGTTCTCCAGCATCAGGGCGGAGATCGACAGACCCGTCTCCTTCGTCAGGCGCAGCAGCTCGTCGCCCGTGCGGAAGGGGTACTTGAGGACCGTGTCGTCCAGCTTGATCCGGTCCGCGCCGACCGCGTCCTCGTCGACGACGAAGCCGCCGCCCACCGAGTAGTACGTCTTCGACAGCAGCTCGGCGCCCTCGGCGTCGAACGCCCACAGGGTCATGCCGTTGGCGTGGTAGGGGAGGGTCTTGCGACGGTGCAGGATCAGTTCGTCGGCGAAGGAGAACGGGATCTCGTGCTCGTCGAGGAGCCGGAGCCGGCCCGCCGCCTTGATCGCCTCGACCCGCTCGTCCGCCCCCTCCACGTCCACCGTCCGCGGCGAGGCGCCCTCCAGTCCGAGCAGCACCGCCTTGGGCGTGCCGTGCCCGTGCCCGGTGGCGCCGAGCGAGCCGTACAGCTCGGCGCGGATCGACGCGACGGACTCCAGCAGCCCTTCGTTGCGCAGCCGGCGCGCGAACATGCGGGCCGCGCGCATCGGGCCCACCGTGTGGGAGCTGGACGGGCCGATGCCGATCGAGAACAGGTCGAAGACCGAGATGGCCACGGGAACTCCTCAGAACGCGGGGTGGTGCGAGGGGTGGGCACCGCGCGCACCTTCCGTTTCCAGTGTGCGCGGTGCCCGAGGGGCCGACCTACAGCCCGGGGTACAGCGGGTGTTTCGTGGCGAGCGCGGTCACGCGCGCCTTCAGGGCGTCCGCGTCGTACGCGGGCTTGAGCGCCTGCGCGATCACGTCCGCGACCTCGGCGAAGTCCTCGGCCGTGAAGCCGCGGGTGGCCAGGGCGGGCGTACCGATCCGCAGGCCCGAGGTCACCATGGGCGGACGCGGGTCGTTCGGGACGGCGTTGCGGTTGACCGTGATGCCGACTTCGTGAAGTCGGTCCTCGGCCTGCTGCCCGTCCAGCTCGGACTCCCGCAGGTCGACCAGGACCAGGTGCACGTCGGTGCCGCCGGACAGGACGTTCACGCCGGCCTCGCGCGCGTCGGCCGCGGTGAGGCGCTCGGCGAGCAGCCGGGCACCCTCCACCGTACGCCGCTGGCGCTCCGTGAACTCCTCGCCCGCCGCGACCTTGAAGGAGACCGCCTTGGCCGCGATCACGTGCTCCAGGGGACCGCCCTGGAAGCCCGGGAACACGGAGGAGTTCAGCTTCTTCGCGAACTCCTTCTTCGCCAGGATGATCCCGCCGCGCGGACCGCCGAGGGTCTTGTGCGTGGTGGAGGTGACGACGTCCGCGTACGGGACCGGGTTCGGGTGCAGCCCCGCGGCCACCAGGCCCGCGAAGTGCGCCATGTCGACCCACAGATACGCCTCGACCTCGTCGGCGATCCGGCGGAACTCCGCGAAGTCCAGCTCCCGCGGGTACGCCGACCAGCCCGCGATGATCACCTTGGGCCGGTGCTCCTTGGCGAGCTTCTCCAGCTCGGCCATGTCGACCAGACCGGTCGCGGAGTCCACGTGGTAGGCGACCACGTCGAACTGCTTGCCGGAGAAGTTCAGCCGCATCCCGTGGGTGAGGTGGCCGCCGTGCGCCAGGTCGAGCCCGAGGATGGTGTCGCCGGGCTTGGCCAGCGCGAACAGGGCGGCCTGGTTGGCGGAGGCGCCCGAGTGCGGCTGCACATTGGCGTACTCGGCGCCGAAGAGCTCCTTGACCCGGTCGATCGCGATCTGCTCGACCACGTCGACGTGCTCGCAGCCGCCGTAGTAGCGGCGGCCCGGGTAGCCCTCGGCGTACTTGTTGGTGAGGACCGAGCCCTGGGCCTCCATGACCGCGACGGGCGCGAAGTTCTCGGAGGCGATCATCTCCAGCGTGGACTGCTGGCGGCGCAGCTCGGCGTCGACCGCGGCGGCGACGTCCGGGTCCAGCTCGTGCAGGGGCGTGTTCAGTGCGGACATGCGTCTGTGACCCCTCAGCCGGCCGTCTCGGCGGCGTACTCGTCGGCCGACAGCAGGTCGGCGGGCTCCTCGGTGTAGCGCACCTTGAAGAGCCAACCGCCCTCGAAGGGGGCCGAGTTCACCAGCGACGGGTCGTTCACCACGTCCTCGTTGATCTCGGTGACCTCGCCGCTGACCGGCGAGTACAGGTCGCTGACCGACTTGGTCGACTCCAGCTCGCCGCAGGTCTCGCCCGCGGTCACCTCGGAGCCGACATCGGGGAGCTGGGCGTAGACGACGTCACCGAGCGCGTTGGCCGCGAACTCCGTGATGCCGACCGTCGCGACGCCGTCCACGGCGGCCGACAGCCACTCGTGCTCCTTGCTGTAGCGCAGCTGCTGGGGATTGCTCATGGCCTGAATTCTCCTGTACGCGGGGGAGTGGTGAGGAAGGGGGAACTGCGGAGGACATCGGCGACCAGGGGCGATCCGCCCCGGGTCACGGACGAGACGCTACGACGACTGTCACTTCTCGCGCTTGTAGAACGGCAGCGCCACGACCTCGTACGGCTCGTGGCTGCCCCGGATGTCCACGCCGACACCGGCCGTGCCCGGCGCCGCGTGGGCCGCGTCGACGTAGGCCATCGCGATCGGCTTCCCCAGCGTGGGGGAGGGGGCGCCGGAGGTGACCTCGCCGATCACCTCGCCGGCGGCGACGACCGGGTACCCGGCGCGCGGCACCCGTCGCCCCTCGGCGACCAGGCCGACCAGGACGCGCGGCGGCTGCGAGGCGGCGCGCTCGGCGGCCGCCGCCAGGGCCGTACGCCCGACGAAGTCGCCGTCCTTCTCGAACTTGACCACCCGGCCGAGCCCGGCGTCGAAGGGGGTGAGCCCGGTGCTCAGCTCGTGGCCGTACAGCGGCATGCCCGCTTCCAGGCGCAGGGTGTCGCGGCAGGACAGCCCGCAGGGGACCAGGCCGACGCCCGCGCCGGCCTTGGTCAGCGCCTGCCACAGCTCGACGGCGTGCTCGGGCTTCACGAACAGCTCGAAGCCGTCCTCGCCGGTGTAGCCGGTGCGGGCGATGAGGGCGGGGGCACCGGCGACCGTGCCGGGCAGACCGGCGTAGTACTTCAGGCCGTCGAGGTCGGCGTCGGTGAGGGACTTGAGGATGCCGGGGGACTCGGGACCCTGGACGGCGATCAGGGCGTAGGCGTCCCGGTCGTCGCGCACCTCGGCGTCGAATCCGGCCGAACGTTCCGTCAGCGCGTCAAGCACGACCTGGGCGTTGGAGGCGTTGGCGACGACCATGAACTCGGTCTCCGCGAGGCGGTAGACGATCAGGTCGTCCAGGATGCCGCCGTCGGCCCGGCAGATCATGGTGTAGCGGGCGCGGCCGACGCCGACGGAGGCGATGTTGCCGACGAGGGCGAAGTTCAGGAGCTGGGCGGCCTCAGGGCCGGTGACGGTGATCTCGCCCATGTGGGAGAGGTCGAAGAGCCCGGCCTTCGTGCGGACGGCGAGGTGCTCGTCGCGCTCGGAGCCGTAGCGCAGCGGCATGTCCCAGCCGGCGAAGTCGGTCATGGTCGCGCCCAGCGAGCGATGCAGGGCATCGAGCGCGGTGTGACGGGGTTCGGTGCTGCTCATCGGACGTGAGTCTCCCAAGGCATGACGGCGAGGTCGTTCCTCCCCATCTGTCATCGGAACCTGAGAGGTTCGTCATGACCACGGGGGCCACGACTTGCACCTTGGGTGGGGCCACCGGACGAACCGGGGACCCGCTTTTCAGATGTGCCTCGCCCGCGCGGTAACGGGGCCTGAGAGATTCAAGGGAGGGACTTGCTCCTTCGGCGCCCCAGACCTCGTACGACGTATGACTGACGACGTACGACTGGGGACTCTCCCGCGCGGATTCAAACGGCCGGTATGCAGTTGGCGCGCACATCATCGCACAGGCTCTGTAACAGCCTTGTGGCCGGAACCGAACGGAACCGGGAGACACCGTGGATTACCTTCTCTTTACATTCGGTGGGGAGAAGCTTTCCTGACCCGGCAGGGAGGACGATCACGGTGACAAGGACCACGGCGTACGCGGCGACCTCGGCCGTCGCACTGCCCCAGCAGGCCACGGCACCCGCCCGCGAGCGCTGCGCCGAGCGGCCGGCCCCGGTCGTCCGCGACCTGCGCGAGCGCTCGGGCCGCAGCCCGCACGCCCTGCTCTTCGGCCCCCGCGACCTGGTCGTGATCACCGGCCTGCCCGGCAGCGGCAAGTCCACGCTGATGCGGCGCGCGGTCAAGGGCATCCGCATCGACTCCCAGGACGCCCGCGACCGCTGGGACACCCGGGCCCCCCGCTTCCTGCCGTACGCCGTCTACCGCCCCCTGGTCCGCCTCGCCCACTACGCCGGACTCGGCCGCGCCCTGCGGGGCGGCGCGGGCGTCGTCGTGCACGACTGCGGCACCCAGGCCTGGGTGCGCGGCTGGCTGGCCCGCGAGGCCCGGCGCCGGGGCGGCATCCTGCACCTGGTCCTGCTCGACGTGCCCCCGCGCACCGCCCTGGCGGGCCAGCGCGACCGCGGCCGGGGCGTCTCCCGCTACGCCTTCCTGCGCCACCGCACGGCCGCCGGCCGCCTGATCCGCTCCGTGGAACGCGGCGACCTGCCCGAGGGCGTCGGCTCGGCGGTCCTCCTGGACCGGGACGCGGCGGACGTACTCCGCCGGATCGGCTTCACGGGCTGACCGTGGGGCGGCCGGGGGCGGTGTGCCCGAGCGGGCCGGTGGGTCGGGACGTGGCGGTGGTGTCCGCCGAGCCCACCGCCAGGGCCCCCGTACCCGTTAGCCTTTGCTGCCACAGCGGTACTTCACAGCAGGCGGTCGGACAGATGGACTTCCCAGCGGATCTCCCCGCGGACTTTCCCATGCAGGCGCACCCCCATCCGCACGGCGGATGGCCCGGCAACGAGCTGGAGGAGGTGCTGTCGGCGTCCCTCGGCGTGCCCATGGCGGGCGGCCGGATCATCGAGGTGCTCAGCCGCAGCTTCCTCTGGATCCCGCTGCCCAGCGGCGGCGGCCCGCACAGCGGCCCGCTGGACCTGCCCACGCTGGAGATCGAGGGCCAGGCGTACGTTCCGGTGTTCAGCTCCGAGGAGCAGTTCCGGCATGTCGTCGGCTCGCACATGTCGTTCACCATCGCGCCCGCCGTCGAGTTCGCCCGCGGGCTGCCCCCGCAGGTCGGCATCGCCGTGAACCCGGACGGCATGGTCGGCATCCCGCTCCCGCCGGCCGCCGTCGCCGAGCTGTGCCGCATCGGCCGCACCCCCCTCGACGGCCCCACCTCCGGCGGCCGCGTCCGCCTCTTCGAACCGGACTGGCAGGACGACCCGGTCGACTTCCTCGCCGCCGCCTCCGCCGAGTTCGAGACAACTCCCGTGATCCGCACGGCCCGCCGCTGCCTCGCCGCGATCGAGACGGCGGACCCGGTGATGTTCGTAGGCGTGGAACTCTCCGAATGGGAGGGCGACCTACGAGCCGTCCCCCTGGAGGCCCTGGGCCGAGCCCTGACCAAGTCCCCGCCCCAGTGGGCGGTCAACCTGGTCCTCCTGGACGTCACGGACGACCCGGTGGCGACGTGGATGAGGCAACAGGTCCGCCCGTTCTACCAACGGAACTTCTGAACGCCGCAGGGTCAACCAACCTGGGGGCGCGGGGAACTGCGCGATCAACCACGACGGACCCGCACTCGCCGACGGACAACAAGCCCCGAGCTCATGGGCGCTTAAGCTGTCACAGAAACGCGGGGCACATCTCGAAGGGGCGGTAAGACACGTGAGCGCGAGCCTCAGCGGCAGCGTGGAGCACATGCTGCGCCAGGTCACGCCAGGGCGCTACGACGCCTACGAGGCCCTGCTCCGCGCCCTCGCGACCCCCGGCGCGGGCCAGGTCTGGATGCTCCTGTGGCACGGCCAGTCCGGCTCCCCGGACGCCCAGTACGGAAACATGGAGGTCGAGGGCCACGGCTACGCCCCGTGCGTCACCTCCGCCCAGGAGCTCTCCGCCAGCGGCTGGAACCGTTCGTACGAGGTCGTCGACGGCGTCGACGTGGCCCGCACGCTCTACCCCGACCACTTCGGCCTCTGGCTCAACCCGCACGCCCCCGGCGGCGGCGTCGGCATCCCGTGGCTGGATCTGCGCCGTATCGCCACCGGCCTGGAGCGCCAGCCCGCGGGCCCGCTGCGGCTGTCGGAGCCAGGCATCGAGATCCCGCAGTTCTACGCCCTGCTCGCGCACAACGCCCACCGCACCCCGGCCGTCCGCGCGCTGCGCCGCGCCTGGGTGCAGCCGGCGCTCGGGGCGCCGTATCTGGCCATCGGTCTCGACGTCTACGACACCTCGCCGCCCGCCGTGGACGCGGTACGGGCGATGATGCAGCAGTCGATCGGCGCGGTCCCGGACGGTCTGCCGGTGTCCACCGTGGCGATGTCGGACGAGGACGACCCGGTCGCGATGTGGATGCGGGCCGGCGCCCGGCCCTTCTACGACCGTGAGGCGCACGCGGCCCCGGCCCAGGCCCCCGCGGCCGGGTACGGCTATCCACCGGCGCCTGGCGGATACTGAGAGGACCGCGCGCTGGTCCAGACCGGAGAAGTGGTGGGTCTGCGCGCGTAGATAGCGGCGGAAGATCCGTCCGATTCCTGAATGTCCGGATTCGTCCGCGTCCGACCCCCGTTACCCGCTGTCCGGATAACGGAACCCCCCTGACCTCATCACGTTTACGCATCCTTTCACCGCCAAGTCTGGCAACAGATCGCCAAAGCGTTGAAGACTCCCGCACCAGGGGGCTTTCTGCCCCGAGTACGACGGACTGATCACGCCGCTACAGCGGCAAGTGCGGGCCGGCTACCGCCGGTTGAGAGGGGTCCCTGCCAGATGACGGCACCATTGCACGAGCCGACCGCGGAAGCGGCCCCGAGTGCGGCCGAGGAAGCGGCGGCCGCGACCGCCGGCGCCAAGACCGTTCAGGGACGTTCCCTGGGCCGGATCGCCTGGGAGCGCCTGAAGCGGGACAAGCTCGCTCTGACCGGCGGCATCGTGGTGGTCCTGCTCATCGTGGTCGCCCTGCTCGCGCCCGTGATCACCAACCTGCTGGGGCAGGACCCGGACGCGTACCACGAGAACCTGATCGACCCGCTGTTCGGCACCCCCACGGGGTCCCTGGGCGGCATCAGCGGCGACCACCTGCTGGGCGTCGAGCCGGTCAACGGCCGCGACATCCTCGCCCGCATCCTCTACGGCGCCCGTGTCTCGCTCCTGGTGGGCTTCCTGTCCGCCGTCGTCGCGGTCGTCCTGGGCACCGTCCTGGGCATCCTGGCGGGCTTCTTCGGCGGCTGGGTGGACTCGCTCATCAGCCGCGTGATGGACGGCCTGCTGGCCTTCCCGCAGCTGCTCTTCACGATCGCCCTGGTCTCCGTGATGCCGAACGACATGCTGGGCCTGTCCGGGTCCAACGTGCGCGTGTTCGTGATGATCCTGGTCATCGGCTTCTTCGGCTGGCCCTACATCGGACGCGTGGTGCGCGGCCAGACGCTCTCGATGCGTGAGCGCGAGTACGTCGAGGCCGCCCGATCGCTGGGCGCCGGGCGGTTCTACATCCTGTTCAAGGAACTGCTGCCCAACCTCGTGGCGCCGATCATCGTCTACACGACGATGATGATCCCCACCAACATCCTCACCGAGGCCGCCCTGAGCTTCCTGGGCGTGGGCGTCAAGCCCCCGACCTCGTCCTGGGGACAGATGCTGTCGAGCGCCATCGACTACTACGAGTCGGACCCCATGTACATGGTGGTCCCGGGTGTGGCGATCTTCATCACCGTCCTTGCCTTCAACCTGTTCGGCGACGGCGTGCGTGACGCGCTGGACCCGAAGGCGTCCCGCTGAAAGAGCCGTACCCAAAGCGTCCCGTGGCACCAACACGGGGTCTCTCATCTAATCCGGAGGATCCGAGATCGTGACTACCCAACGCACCTCAGGGCGGCGTAAGAAGGCATTTGCCGCCGCTGCTGCGGTCGCCGCACTGCTGGCCACGGCGGCGTGCGGCGGCGGCAGCGACGACAACGACGGTGGCGGTTCGAAGACCGGCGCCGCCGGCTACGACGCGGCCAACAACAAGGTCGCCCAGGCCTCCCTGGCCAAGAAGGGCGGCACGCTGCGGTTCGGTGGTGCCCAGGACGCCGACTCGTGGGACACCACGCGTGGCTACTACGGCTTCATGTGGAACTTCGCGCGCTACTACAGCCGCCAGCTGGTCACGGGCAAGACGGAGCCGGGCAAGGCCGGCGCCGAGCTCACCCCGGACCTCGCCACCGGTCTCGCCAAGGTCTCGGACGACGGCAAGACGTACACGTACACCCTGCGTGACGGCATCACGTGGGAGGACGGCAAGCCGATCACGTCCAAGGACGTGAAGTACGGCATCGAGCGTGTCTGGGCGCAGGACGTGCTGTCCGGCGGTCCGACGTACCTCAAGGACTTCCTCGACCCCAAGGGCGAGTACAAGGGTCCCTACAAGGACACGTCCAAGGACAAGCTCGGTCTGAAGGCCATCACCACGCCGGACGACAAGACCATCGAGTTCCACCTGCCGAAGGCCAACTCGGACTTCGAGGAGGTGCTGGGTCTGGTCTCGGCCTCCCCGGTCCGCCAGGACAAGGACACCAAGTCCAAGTACGGCCTGAAGCCGTTCTCCTCCGGCCCGTACAAGTTCGAGTCGTACAGCCCCGGCAAGAACCTCACGCTGGTCCGCAACACCGAGTGGAAGCAGTCCTCGGACCCGATCCGCAAGGCGTACCCGGACAAGATCACCGTCGAGTTCTTCTCGGACGCCAACCAGCTCGACCAGCGTCTGCTCAACGGTGACCTGGACCTGGACATCAACCAGACCGGCATGTCCCCGCAGGGCCGCACCACCGCCCTGAAGGAGCACAAGGCCAACCTGGACAACCCGGTCTCGGGTTACATCCGGTACGCGGTCTTCCCGCAGAGCGTGGCGCCGTTCGACAACGCCGAGTGCCGCAAGGCCGTCATCCTCGGCGCGGACCACGTCTCGCTGCAGACCGCGCGCGGTGGCCCGATCGCCGGTGGTGACATCGGCACCAACATGCTCCCGCCGTCCGTCCCGGGCTCCGAGGGCCAGAAGTACGACCCGTACAAGCTCGCCGGTGCCAACAAGAACGGCAACGTCGACGAGGCCAAGGCGGCCCTGAAGGCGTGCGGCAAGCCGAACGGCTTCTCCACCACCATCGCGGTGCGCAACAACAAGCCGGTCGAGGTCGCCACGGCGCAGTCGCTGCAGGCCTCGCTGAAGAAGATCGGCATCAACGCGCAGATCGACCAGTACGACGGCTCGCAGACCGCCGGCATCATCGGCAGCCCGTCGAACGTGGTGAAGAAGAAGTACGGCATCATCATCATGGGCTGGGGTCCGGACTTCCCGACCGTCCAGGGCTTCGGTCTCCCGCTGTGGGACAGCAAGTACATCCTCGAGAGCGGCAACAACAACTACGCGCTCATCAAGGACAAGACGATCGACGGTCTCTTCGACGACTACGTCACCACGCTGGACGACGCGGGCAAGACCCAGATCTCGACCGAGATCAACCACAAGGTCATGGAGGGCGCGTACTACCTGCCCTTCACCTTCGAGAAGTTCATCAACTGGCGCGGCGACAACCTCGCGAACGTGTACACGTCGGACAACTACAGCGGCATGTACGACTTCGTGAACCTCGGTCTGAAGTCCGCGAAGTAGTCCCGGCACACCCGCCGTACGGCACGAAAGGCAGGTGAAGGCCGGCGCGGCGTGGTCGCGGGCCATCGGATGACCTCCGGTGGCCCGCGGCCCCGCGGCGGGCCGTAAGCTGTGCTCGCTTACCTGATCAGGCGGCTCTTCGCCGCCGCAGTGATGCTCGTGGTCATCGTGATGGTGGTCTTCGGCATCTTCTTCCTCGTCCCCAAGTGGGCGGGCGTCGACATCGCCTCGAGCTTCGTGGGCAAGCAGGCCGACCCGGCCGCGGTCGAGGCCGTGCGCGAGAAGCTGGGTCTCAGCGACCCGATCTACTCCCAGGTCTGGGAGTTCTTCAAGGGCATCTTCGTCGGTCGCACCTACTCGGGCGGCGGCGATGTCACGCACTGTGCCGCGCCCTGCTTCGGCTACTCCTTCCGCAGCGAGCAGGCCGTCTGGCCGGTGCTCACCGACCGCTTCCCGGTGACCCTGGGTCTCGCGCTCGGTGCCGCCGTGCTGTGGCTGGTCTTCGGTGTCGCCGCGGGTGTGCTCTCCGCGCTCAAGCGGGGCACCATCTGGGACCGCGGCGCGATGGTCGTCGCCCTCTCCGGTGTCTCCCTCCCCATCTACTTCACCGGCATGCTCAGCCTGGCGATCTTCGCGTTCGGGCTGCACTGGCTGGATGCCCAGTACGTGCCACTGGACCAGAGCTTCGGCGGCTGGTTCGGCGGCATGATCCTGCCCTGGATCACCCTCGCGTTCCTCTACGCGGCGATGTACGCCCGGATCACCCGCGCCACCATGCTGGAGATCCTCGGCGAGGACTACATCCGCACGGCGCGCGCGAAGGGCCTCAAGGAGCAGGTCGTCATCGGCAAGCACGCCATGCGCTCCACGATGACGCCGATCCTGACCATGCTCGGTATGGACCTCGGCGCCCTCATCGGCGGCGCGATCCTGACGGAGTCGACGTTCAACCTGCCCGGCCTCGGCCGCGCGGTACTCGACGCGATCAAGAACCAGGACCTGCCCATCATCCTGGGCGTCACCCTGATCACTTCTCTCGCCGTGCTGCTCGCCAACCTCGTGGTGGACATCCTGTACGCCGTGATCGACCCCCGAGTGAGGCTGACATGACCGAACTGAGCAAGAGCGGAGCCGCCCTGGGTGAGCCCACCGCCGCCTCCGCCGCGCCGACCTCCTTCCTGGAGGTGCGCGACCTCAAGGTGCACTTCCCGACCGACGACGGTCTGGTCAAGTCCGTCGACGGACTGAGCTTCACGCTGGAGAAGGGCAAGACCCTCGGCATCGTGGGCGAGTCCGGCTCCGGCAAGTCGGTGACCTCGCTCGGCATCATGGGCCTGCACACCGCCGGCCAGTACGGCAAGCGCAAGGCGCAGATCTCCGGCGAGATCTGGCTGGACGGCACCGAGCTGCTCTCCGCCGACCCCGACCACGTGCGCAAGCTGCGCGGTCGCGAGATGGCGATGATCTTCCAGGACCCGCTGTCCGCGCTGCACCCGTACTACACGATCGGCCAGCAGATCGTGGAGGCGTACCGGATCCACCACGACGTCTCCAAGAAGGTCGCGAAGAAGCGCGCGGTCGAGATGCTCGACCGGGTCGGCATCCCGCAGCCCGACAAGCGGATCGACAGCTACCCGCACGAGTTCTCCGGCGGTATGCGCCAGCGCGCGATGATCGCGATGTCGCTGGTGAACAACCCCGAGCTGCTCATCGCGGACGAGCCGACGACCGCTCTGGACGTGACCGTCCAGGCGCAGATCCTCGACCTGATCCGGGACCTGCAGACCGAGTTCGGCTCCGCGGTCATCATCATCACCCACGACCTGGGCGTCGTCGCCGAGCTGGCCGACGACATCCTGGTGATGTACGGCGGCCGCTGCATCGAGCGCGGTCCGGCCGAGAAGGTGTTCTACGAGCCCCGCCACCCCTACACCTGGGGCCTGCTGGGTTCGATGCCGCGCCTGGACCGTGAGCAGCAGGAGCGCCTGATCCCGGTCAAGGGTTCCCCGCCCTCGCTGATCAACATCCCGTCCGGCTGCGCCTTCAACCCGCGCTGCCCGTACGCCGATGTCCCGAAGGACAACGTCACCCGCACGGTCCGCCCCGAGCTGACCGAGGTCGGCAGCCAGCACTGGGCCGCCTGCCACATGACGCAGGAGCAGCGGGAGCGGATCTGGACCGAAGAGATTGCGCCGAAGCTGTGAGCGAGGACAAAGCGGTGACCATCCCTGCGCAGAGCGAAGGTGCCACCCTCACCAAGGACGCCGCCCCCGGCGAGACCCTGCTGAAGGTGACCGGGCTCCAGAAACACTTCCCGATCAAAAAAGGCCTGCTCCAGCGGCAGGTCGGTGCGGTGCACGCGGTCGACGGCCTCGACTTCGAGGTCAAGTCCGGTGAGACGCTGGGCGTCGTGGGCGAGTCGGGCTGCGGCAAGTCGACGATGGGCCGGCTCATCACCCGGCTGCTGGAGCCGACCGGCGGCAAGGTCGAGTTCGAGGGCAAGGACATCACGCACCTCGGGGTGGGCGGCATGCGTCCGCTGCGCCGCGATGTGCAGATGATCTTCCAGGACCCGTACTCCTCGCTGAACCCGCGCCACACCATCGGCACGATCATCAGCGCCCCCTTCAAGCTCCAGGGCGTCACACCCCCCGGTGGCATCCGGGCGGAGGTCCAGCGGCTGCTGTCGGTCGTGGGCCTCAACCCCGAGCACTACAACCGCTATCCGCACGAGTTCTCCGGCGGTCAGCGCCAGCGCATCGGCATCGCCCGCGCGCTCGCCCTGAACCCGAAGCTGGTCGTGGCGGACGAGCCTGTCTCCGCGCTGGACGTGTCGATCCAGGCCCAGGTCGTCAACCTGCTGGACGACCTCCAGCAGGAGCTCGGCCTGACGTACGTGATCATCGCGCACGACCTCTCGGTGGTCCGGCACGTCTCGGACCGGATCGCGGTGATGTACCTCGGCAAGATCGTGGAGCTGGCCGACCGCGAGTCGCTGTACCGGGCGCCGATGCACCCGTACACCAAGGCGCTCATGTCGGCGGTGCCGATCCCGGACCCGCGGCGCAAGAACGCCAAGAGCGACCGCATCCTGCTCAAGGGTGACGTGCCCTCGCCGATCTCGCCGCCGAGCGGCTGCCGGTTCCACACCCGGTGCTGGAAGGCGACGGAGATCTGCAAGACGACCGAGCCGGTGCTCGTCGAGCTGAAGCCCGGTCAGCAGGTCGCCTGCCACCACCCGGAGAACTTCGAGGACCAGGCCCCGCAGGACACGGTGCTGCTGACCGTGGCCAAGGAGGCGGCCGAGCTGGTCGCCGACGAGGTGCTCGCGGAGTCGGCGGAGACGTCGGCGGCGGTGGCGGCCGAGGTCGAGGAGATCGCCGAGGCCGCGGAGGCGGCGGAGGCGGCTGAGGTCGCGGAGTCCGCCGAGCCGGTCGCGTCCACGGAACCCTCCGGGACCGCTGGGACCTCCGAAGCCCCTGCGGCCTCCGAGGGTGAGAGCCAGGAGTCAACCGACAAGTAGCGCATGACGAGTTGGCAAAGTCATGTACATGCCCGAACGGGAGAGTTCAGAGTCGTCCGTGTCCGACTTATCGGCACACGCTCGCAAGGGACGACACATGAATCTCTCCCGTTCGGCACGTTTAGGGGCCCTCGCTACCGCGGCGGCCTCTTTCCTTGTCATCGCCGCCGCCCCCGCGCCGGGCCCCGGCGCGCCCGGCATAGGCGACCCCTACTTCCCGGACCTGGGCAACGGCGGCTTCGACGCCCGTCACTACGACCTCAGCGTGGCGTACAACCCGGACACCGACCGCCTGGACGGCCGTACGACCCTCACCGCCCGGGCCACCGAGAACCTCTCCTCCTTCGACCTGGACCTGCAGAAGCTTGAGGTCACGAGAGTCGAAGTGAACGGCAGACGAGCCCAGTTCACCCGCGACGGCGACGAACTGCGCGTCACCCCGCGCCAGTCCCTGCGCAAGGGCCGCGACTTCGAGGTCACCGTCACCTACGGCGGGGTCCCCGAACCCCTCAGCGGCCCCATCGTGTTCGGCTCCGACTACGGGTGGATGAAGACCACCGACGGCGTCTTCGTCGCCTGCGAGCCCAACGCCGCCTCGACCTGGTTCCCGTCCAGCGACCACCCCTCGGACAAGGCCACCTACGACATCCGCATCAAGGCCCCCAAGGGCCTGACCGGTGTCTCCAACGGCCGGCTGATATCGACGTACGACAAGGGCGCCTCGACGTACTCCCACTGGCGCGAGTCGAAGCCGATGGCGACCTACCTCGCGACGGCGACGATCGGCAAGTTCGACGTGAAGACCGGCCGGACCCCGGGCGGTATCCCGATCTACGTCGCCATCGACCCGGTGCTCGCCAACGGCAACAGCGTCGACGTGTACGCCGTCACGGCCGCCGCCACCGACTACTGGTCGCAGGTCTTCGGGCCCTACCCCTTCGAGGAGACCGGCGCGATCGTCGACGACATGCCCGAGGCGGGGTTCTCGCTGGAGGTGCAGTCCAAGCCGGTCTACTCCGCGGTGCGCAGCGAGACGACGATCGTGCACGAGCTGGCCCACCAGTGGTTCGGCGACTCGGTGAGCGTGGCGCAGTGGAAGGACATCTGGCTCAACGAGGGCTTCGCCACCTACGCCCAGTGGCTGTGGGCCGAGCACCAGGGCACCCGCACGGCGCACGACTCGTTCCTGGCCGGCTACAACTCCCGCCCCGCGGGCAACGCCTTCTGGCAGACCGTCGTCGGCGACCCGCAGCGCGACACCATGTTCGCGTCCGCGGTCTACCAGCGCGGCGCGATGACCCTCCAGATGCTCCGCGAACGCATCGGTGACACCGCCTTCTTCAAGCTGCTGCCGGCCTGGACGAAGCTGCACCGCTACGGCAACGCGAACACGGCCGACTTCATCAAGCTCGCCGAGAAGGTCAGCGGACAGCAGCTCGACGACCTGTTCCAGACCTGGCTGTTCACCCCAGGGAAACCCTCCCTGTAACCCTTGCATCGAAAGGGAAGCACCCCGCGACAGGTAAGAATGTGGGGTGCTTCAGCAACTCTTCAGCCCCTCCGTCCAGCACACGCTCGACCTCGTCGGCATCTTCGTGTTCGCCATCTCCGGCGCGCTCCTCGCGGTCCGCAAGAACTTCGACGTCTTCGGCATCGCCGTGCTCGCCGAAGTCACCGCGCTGGGCGGAGGGATCTTCCGGGACGTGATCATCGGGGCGGTGCCCCCGGCCGCGTTCACGGACCTCGGGTACTTCACCACCCCGCTCTTCGCCGCGCTCCTCGTCTTCTTCCTCCACCCCCACGTGGAGCGCATCCAGCTCGGCGTGAACATCTTCGACGCGGCGGGCCTCGGCCTGTTCTGCGTCACGGGCACGACCAAGGCGTACGACTACGGGCTCAACCTCACCGCGTCGGCGGCGCTGGGTCTGGCCACCGCGGTCGGCGGCGGTGTGCTGCGTGACGTGCTCGCCAACGAGACGCCCTCGCTGCTGCGCTGGGACCGCGACCTGTACGCGGTCCCGGCGATCGTCGGCGCCGCCATCGTCGTCGTGTGCATCCGCTACGACGCCCTCAACCCGTACACCAGCGGGCTCGCGGTCGTTACCGCCTTCGTCCTGCGCCTGCTCGCGATGAAGTACCACTGGCGAGCGCCGCGTGCGTGGAACCGGCGTTCGACGGTGAGCGAGGAGTAGCGGTTCCCCGGCCGGTCCCGAGGCCGTTGCCCAGGCCCAGTTCCTCGGTCAGCCAGCGGAACGCCGGCACCACCTGGGGCCGCCACAGCGCCATGGTGTGCCCGCCCGCGCTCTTCGGGATGTAGACGACGTGCACGGTCGTCGGGGCCTTCGCGACCTGTTCGAGGGCCACGCCGGCCTCGTATCCGTCGTGCGGCTGCCCCGAGATGTAGAGCGCGATCCGGGGCGGGGTACGGGCCCCGCGCAGCAGCAGGTACGGGTTGTTGGCGATCCGCAGCCGCGGGTTCTGCGCGGCCAGCGAATTGCGTTCGCCGATCGGGTCGTTGTAGCCGGACATGCTGATCGCCGCCCGGTAGCGGTCGGGGTGGGCGATCGCGAGCTTGGCCGCGCAGTGGGCGCCCGCGGAGTACCCGGCCACCGCCCAGCTCGCCGGAGCGGGGGCGGCGCGGAAGTTGTCCGTCACCATCCTCGGCACGTCGACGCTGAGCCAGGTGTCGGCGTTCACCGTGCCCGGGATGTTGGCGCAGCCGGTGTCCACGCCGGCCAGCAGGTTGGTCCGCGGGGCGACCAGGATGAAGGGCGCCACCCGGCCGTTCCGCATCAGCGGCGCGAGCTGCTTCTCGGCGTGCAGCGACCCGAACCAGGCCTTCGCGGAACCGGGGTAGCCCGGCAGCAACTCGACGACGGGGAACCGGCGGTGGCGGTAGGCGGGCTCGCCGTACTGCGGCGGCAGCCAGACGTAGACCTCGGCGTTCACGCCCGACACCCGGCCCTTGAGCTGGGTCTCCCGCACGCCGTCGGAGAGGTTCGTGAACCGCTGCGTCACCCGGGGCAGTCGGCTCAGCGCGATCCCGCCCGTGCCGTCGGCACCGAGGTTCGCGGCCTGCTGCACATGGTCGCCCGTGCCGAGCAGGTCGGCCCAGTTGTCGTACAGGTTGTTCTCGTTGTTGACCAGCGTGAACACCAGGGCGACCGCCGTGCCCTGGGCGAACAGCACCATCAGGACGCGCGCGGCGGCGCGCAGGGCTTGCGGCCCGCGCAGCCGCGACCACAGCGCGAGCGGAAGGACGACGGCGACGACGGACAGCACGATCAGCGTGTAGAGGAACGCGGTCCCGGTAAGGCTCATGCCCCTATAGAGGCCGAGCTCGCGACTCCGGTTTACGGACGAGTACGGACACTTACCAGGAAATTGCCTCCCTCTCACCGTGATGGCCCAGAGGGGAGGGGGTGCGGTGGGGAGGCGGTGGGGAGCCGGCAGGGAGGCGATCGAGGGAAAAAGCTACCGCTTAGTATCTACTCGTTGTACGGTTCAGACATGTCTGAAGCAGCTTCCGCGCAGGCCGTCCGGGCCACGGTCGGCGACAGCGAGTTCGACCGGGCCACCGCCCCGACCCGGCGCGCGCCCGGTGTCTACGACGTCGACCTCTCCGCCGGCTGGACGGTGTTCGGCGCCCTCAACGGCGGCTATCTGCTGGCCGTCCTCGGCCGCGCGCTCGGGGACGCCCTGCCGCACGGCGACCCGTTCACGATCTCGGCGCACTACCTGACCGCCTCCCGGCCGGGCCCCGCGGTCGTCCGCACCGACCTCGTCCGCACCGGCCGCACCCTCTCCACCGGCCAGGCCTCCCTCTTCCAGTACGACGACGAGGGCCAGGAGGTCGAGCGCATCCGCGTCCTCGCCTCCTACGGCGACCTGGACGCGCTGCCCGACGACGTCCGTACGGCCGCCGAGCCGCCCGCGTTCCCGCCGATGGAGCACTGCTTCGGCCCCGAGGACGGCCCGGCCCCACCGGCCTCCGACACCTCCACCATCGCCGGGCGCCTGATGCTCAAGCTCGACCCTTCCACCCTGGGCTGGGCGCTCGGTGCGCCCTCCGGCAAGGGCGAGATGCGGTCCTGGTTCGGGCTCGCGGACGGCCGCGACCCCGACCCGTTCGCCCTCCTGCTCGCGGTGGACGCGCTGCCGCCCACGGCCTTCGAGATCGGCCTGTCCGGCTGGGTCCCGACCGTCGAGCTGACCGTCCACGTCCGCTGCCGCCCGGCCCCCGGCCCGCTCCGCGTCTCCATCGCCACCCGCAACCTCGCGGGCGGCTTCCTGGAGGAGGACGCCGAAGTATGGGACAGCGCCGACCGGTTGGTCGCCCAGTCCCGCCAACTCGCACGGGTCAAGCTCGGCTGAGGGGTGTCCCCGGTCGCTTCTGTCACGGGCTTGTACCAGCGAGTAGCGCGCGCCGATTTGTGAAGTGGCAGGTCAGCGGCGCGAGTTGAGATCCCCTTTACCTGATTGACAGGCCGAGGACAGTGCGGCCCCAAGGAAGGCCTAAGCGGCGTTGATTGAGTTCCCGCCTCAGGACTCCCTCATCCTCCTTGGAGCTGTTTCTCATGAACCGTGTGCGTCTCGTCCCCGCAGTGGCTCTGCTGGCGCTCTCGCCCTTCGCCCTGGCGGCCTGCGGTTCGAGTGACTCGTCGTCGTCCTCGAACAGCGGCAACTCCGGTCAGCAGCAGTCCTGTTCGCGGCCCTCGGGCGCGCCGACCGGCAATGCGTCCGGCCGCCCGAGCGGGGTGCCCTCCGGCGCTCCCACGGGCACCGCGGTGCCGTCCGGCAATCCGTCGGGCAACCCCTCCGGCATGCCGAGCGGAGCGCCCGGCGGCGGCCAGGGCGGCGGCCCGGGCGGGGGCGGCCAGGGCGGCTGTGGCGGCGGGGCCGGTGGGGCGGGCGGCGGTGCCATGCCCAGCGGTGCGCCGAGCGGTGCGCCGAGCGCGCAGGCCACGAAGAGCTGACTCGAGCGGACGTACGAAGCGGTCGTACGACAGAAGCGGCACTCCCGGTGAACGGGCGTGCCGCTTCTGCGTGTTGGCCCGAAGGCGGGCCGGGGAGGGGCGGGGCGGGGCTCAGTCCAGCCAGTGCATGCGGCCGACGTTGATCAGTCGCAGCCGGCGGGTCACGACCTGGGTGGCGTGCGCCATCTCCTGCTCCTTCTTCGAGGCGTCCGGGGACTCCAGCGCCTCCAGGAACAGACAGGCCGTGATCAGCATCTGGTCGACGTACAGGTTGGCCAGCATCAGCAGGTCGTCGTCGCTCCAGCCGTCCGCCTCCGGGTCCTTGGCGATCTCGACCTTCACCTCCTCGGCGAACCGGGCCAGTTGGTCCCGGATGGCCTCGCGCACCGGCTGCACCCCGCCGTGCCGCTCACGGGCGACGAACCGGACGTGGGCGGGGTGCGCGGCCACGTACGCGGCGATCAACTCGACGGCGCGCACGATGCGTTCGTCGCTGTCGCCGGCGGTGGAGACCGTCGCGCGGACCATCGGGTGCAGGCTGCCGAGCGCCTCCTCGACCAGGGCCACACCGAGGTCGGCGGTGGAGCGGAAGTGCCGGTAGAAGGCGGTCGGGGCGACGCCGACGGCCCGGGTGACCTCGCGCAGGCCCAGGCTGCTCAGGCTCTGCTCCGCCAGCAGGCCTAGCGCCGCGTCCAGCAGCGCCTGCCGGGTCTTCTGCTTCTGGGCCTGCCGGATGCCGAGGGTGTGACTCATGTCATCCAGTTAACAACCGTTCTCCGGAATTGAAAAGTCGCCGGGAGCGCTAGACTCTGTAGTCAGTGAACAAGTGTTACTACAACCGTTCACCGAAACGTAACGAGAGACGCCACCAGGTGTCTCGGAGGGGGATCCGTCCCATGCTGTTCCTCGTCGCCGCACTCATGCTGCTCGGTGTCGTGCTGGGCACCGTGGCCCACGCACCGCTCGCCCTGTCCGCCGCCGTGGCCGTCGGCATCGCCGTCTGGCTCGGCATCTTCGCGCTCCGCGAGCGCCACGGCCGGCGTCACAGCTCGGCCAACTGACCGTCCCCACCGACTTCCAGGAGCTGAGCACGATGCAACTCACCGCACCGGCCGACGGCCGCACCCCCGTGCGCACCGGCCCCCGTGACGCGGACGGCATGGCCGTCGCGTCCTTCATCCTCGGCCTTCTCGGCCTCCTCGTACTGAACCTGTTCCTGGGCCCGATCGCGATCGTCCTGGCCCTCGTGTCCCTGTGGCGCGGCACGGTCCGCAAGGGCCGCGCCTACCTGGGTCTGGCTCTCGGCGTGGCGGACCTGGCGGTCCTCGCCATCACGATGGCGGCCTCGAACACCATCTCCTGGAGCCTGTGAGCGGGGTCCGGGCAAGCGCGCCCCGCACGGCCGCAGTTGCCCACCGGCCGAGTCGGCCACGGTGCCCCTCGGTTCCACGGCGGAGCCCCCCGTAGAATCGTCTCCACCATGGCATACCTCGACCACGCCGCGACCACCCCGATGCTTCCCGAGGCAGTCGAGGCGATGACGGCCCACCTGAGCATCACGGGCAACGCCTCCTCCCTCCACGCTTCCGGCCGCAAGGCCCGCCGCACGGTCGAGGAGGCCCGGGAGACCCTCGCCGAAGCGCTCGGCGCCCGCCCCAGCGAGGTGGTGTTCACCTCCGGCGGCACCGAGGCCGACAACCTCGCGGTGAAGGGCCTGTACTGGGCCCGCCGCGACGCCGACCCGGCCCGCACCCGGGTGCTGGCCAGCCCCGTCGAGCACCACGCAGTCCTGGACGCCGTCCACTGGCTGGGCGAGCACGAGGGCGCCACCGTCGAGTACCTGCCGGTCGACTCCTACGGCCGCGTCCACCCCGAGGACCTGCGCGAGGCGATCGCCCGCGACCCCGGTGATGTGGCCCTGGCCACGGTGATGTGGGCCAACAACGAGATCGGGACCGTCCTGCCGATCCGCGAACTGGCCGAGGTGGCAAAGGAGTTCGGGGTCCCACTGCACTCCGACGCGGTCCAGGCCTTCGGCCAGGTCCCGCTCGACTTCGCCGACTCGGGCCTCGCCGCGATGACGGTCTCCGGGCACAAGATCGGCGGCCCGTACGGCATCGGCGCACTGCTGCTCGGCCGCGAGTACACCCCCGTCCCCGTCCTGCACGGCGGCGGCCAGGAGCGCCATGTCCGCTCCGGCACCCTCGACGTCCCCGCGATCGCCTCCTTCGCGGTCGCCGGCCGCCTCGCCGCCGAACAGCGCGAGTGGTTCACCCGCGAGATCGGCGCCCTGCGCGACAGCCTGGTCGAGGCGGTGCGTACGGCGGTCCCGGACGCGATCCTCGGCGGTGACCCGCAGGACCGGCTGCCGGCCAACGCCCACTTCACGTTCCCCGGTTGCGAGGGCGACTCCCTGCTTCTGCTCCTTGACGCCCAGGGCATCGAGTGCTCCACCGGCTCGGCCTGCACCGCGGGCGTCGCCCAGCCCAGCCACGTCCTGCTGGCCACCGGCACCGAACCGGACCTGGCCCGCGGCACCCTGCGCTTCTCCCTCGGCCACACCTCCACGGAGGCCGACGTGGAGGCGGTGGCCAAGGCGATCGGCCCGGCGGTGGAGCGTGCCCGCGCCGCCGGACTGACCTGAGAGAACCGCTCGCTCTAGCTCTCCGTCACCATGAGGGAGGCCATCATGCCCTCGTCCTCGTGCTGCAGCAGATGGCAGTGGAGCATGTACATATAGGTGTCGTCGGAGAAGTCCGTGAACTCCATGGCGATCTCGATGGACCCGCCACCGACCACCTCGTACGTGTCGTACCAGCCGAGCTGGACACCGGTGGGATCCTCGCCGTTGACGGAGATCAGCTGATACGGCACGTCGTGCAGGTGGAACGAGTGTTCCAGCTGGGTGGCGTTCTGGATCGTCCAGATCTCCTTCGCGCCGACCGTCGTACTGATCATCGCCATCGCGGCCATGGTCGTACCCGCTGACCCGTTGATCAGCATGGTGGCGCCGTTCTGGCCCAGGGTGATCGTGCGGGCGGTGAAGTCGCTGGTGTCGTACCGGTCGATGGTGTTGAGGGTGCTGGGCAGGTCGGCCGGGGTGTCGGTGCCGCTCGCCGTCACCGCGAGGACGTCGTACGTGCCGCTGCCGCCGCGGATCCAGCCGGTGGTGACCACGGCCTGCAGGGTGGCGTCCGCGGAGAGATCCATGACGAACTCGGCGCGGGCGCCGGCCACCAGACGGATCGTGGTGACCTCGGTGGCCTCGGTCAGATAGCCCTGGTCGGTGCTGATCTGGGTGAGGGTGCCGCCGTCGCTGCGCTGGATGGTGATGATGTCGGACGGCGAGGCGTTCAGGGCGCGGAACCGGGTCCGCGTCTTGGTGGCGGTGAAGGTGAGGGTGGTGTCGTCCACGTTGGTCCCGTTGAGCAGGAGGGGGAACGTGGTGGTGCTCAGCCGGTAGCCGGCCGCTTCGTACTTGATGTCCCCGTCGGTGTCCACGGCGAGGGACTGGAAGATGAGCGGGACGTCGTCGACGCCGTAGTCGCTGGGCAGCGCGGCGGACGCGTCCGTGGAGTCCTCGACGATGATCATCCCGGCCAGGCCGTGCACGGCCTGCTTGGCGGTGGTCCCCAGGGCGTGCGGGTGGTACCAGAGCGTGGTCGCCGGGTCCTTGACCGTGAAGGTGGGCGACCAGGTCTCGCCGTCCGCGAAGGCGACCTGCGGGCCGCCGTCCATCTTCGGCGGCACATGGGCGCCGTGGAAGTGGACCGTCGTGTCCTCGCCGATGTTGTTGGTGATGTTGAGGACGACCGCGTTGCCGTTGGTCCACTTCAGGGTGGGGCCCAGGAAGTCCTGGTTGTAGCCCATCGTGGTGCTGGTGACCCCCGAGATCACCTCGTGCGTGCCGGTCTTGGCCTCCAGGGTGAAGGTGGTGGTGCTGTCGGCGGTGGTGCCCTCCAGGAGGTCCGGGACGGTCAGGGTCGCGGTGTTGGTGGCCGCACCCGCCTTGTTCCCCTTCGCGTCTGTCAGCAGCGAGAAGGTCGTGCCGGTCGCCGCGACCGCCGCGAGGCCGGCGGCGCCCGCCATGCCGCCGAGGAACTTGCGGCGGTGCAGACCCTTGCCGCCTCTGCCCTTGCTCGTCTTGGAGTGCTCGCTCTTGGCCTGGCCCGCCTTGCGGTGGACGCCCTTGTCGCTTCGGCCCGTGGTGGGCTCTGTGGAGTCGGTCATGGCGGGGATGTTTGACCTAAGGGCTGTGTAAGGACTGGGGCGAACTTAGGGGGCAACCAGGCAGCCTGTGCCGGAGCCGTGAGCGCGGGTTTTCCGGCAACTCCCTTGAAGGGAAACCAAGTTGATACGGCGCAGCTCGCGCCGCGGGGGCGGGACGCAACGGACACATGAAGCGCGGAGGCCACGCACAACATCACGATTCCATCACTGCGGGAACCGGAGGTCAGGCCCGTTCGGCCCGTCGTACGAGGCCCATGTAGCGGTCCCAGTCCCAGTGGGTCCCCGGGTCCGTGTGGTCCGTCCCCGGCACCTCCACGTGCCCGATGACGTGCTCCCGGTCGACGGGTATCCCGTACCGATCGCAGATGGTCGCCGTCAGTCGCGCCGAGGCCGCGTACATCGCGTCCGTGAAGTCCTGCGGGCGGTCCACGAAGCCCTCGTGCTCGATGCCCACACTGCGTTCGTTGAACTCCCTGTTGCCCGCGTGGTAGGCCACGTCCAGCTCGCGGATCATCTGTGTGACGTCCCCGTCCTTGCGGACGATGTAGTGGGCCGCGGCCTGGTGGGACGGGTCCTGGAAGACCTTGACCGCGCTCGCGTAACTGCCCTGGGTGACATGGATGATCACCCGGTCTATCGCGTAGTCGTCCGGCCGGTCCGCCCACCGGAAGTTGCCCGACGAGGCCGCCACCCACAGCGCGCCCTTGAAGTCCACCGCGCCCTCGACCCGCGGCTTCCGCACCCCGGGCAGCCGCCACCACAGATGGGCCAGCTCGTCACGGGCCAGCACGGCCGTGCCGACCGCCGCCGCGGCCCCGCCGATCAGCAGCGCCCGCCGCCCGATCCGCCGGTCCTTGTCGCTCTCGCTCGCCCCCATGTGATCCACAACGGATACTCGCGGGCTCCGGTTCCCGCTGCCCCTTACCCTTGAAGGGCTATGACTGACATCCCGCAGCGCCCCCTCCGTGTACTGGCCGCCATGTCCGGCGGCGTGGACTCCGCCGTCGCCGCCGCGCGCGCCGCCGAAGCCGGCCACGACGTGACCGGCGTCCACCTCGCGCTCTCCGCGAACCCGCAATCGTTCCGCACGGGCGCGCGGGGCTGTTGCACCATCGAGGACTCGCGCGACGCCCGCCGTGCCGCCGACGTCATCGGCATCCCGTTCTACGTCTGGGACCTCGCCGACCGCTTCCGCGAGGACGTCGTCGAGGACTTCGTCGCCGAGTACGAGGCGGGGCGCACCCCGAACCCCTGCCTGCGCTGCAACGAGAAGATCAAGTTCGCCGCCCTCCTAGACAAGGCGCTCGCCCTCGGCTTCGACGCCGTCTGCACCGGCCACTACGCCAAGGTGCTCGTCCACGCGGACGGCACGCGCGAACTGCACCGCGCCTCCGACATGGCCAAGGACCAGTCCTACGTCCTCGGGGTGCTGGACGACCGGCAGTTGGCGCACGCGCTCTTCCCGCTCGGCGACACCCTCACGACCAAGGACGAGATCCGCGCCGAGGCCGAGCGCCGCGGCCTCGCGGTCGCCAAGAAGCCCGACTCGCACGACATCTGCTTCATCGCCGACGGCGACACCCAGGGCTTCCTCGCGAACCGTCTGGGCAAGGCCGAGGGCGACATCGTCGACGAGTCCGGCGCGGTCGTCGGCTCGCACGAGGGCGCGTTCGGCTTCACCATCGGCCAGCGCAAGGGCCTGCGCATCGGCACCCCGGCCCCCGACGGCAAGCCGCGCTACGTCCTGGACATCTCGCCGGTGGACAACACGGTGACGGTCGGCCCCGCCGCCGCCCTCGACGTCAGCGCCCTCACCGCGATCAGGCCCCGCTGGTGCGGCACGGCACCGGCGGGACCCGGCACCTACACGGCCCAGCTCCGCGCCCACGGCGGCGAGACCGAGGTACGCGCCGAACTCGTCGACGGCACCCTGGAGGTCACCTTCACGGAGCCGGTCCGCGGGGTCGCCCCCGGCCAGGCGATCGTGCTGTACGACGGCACGCGCGTGGTGGGCTCGGCGACCATCGCGACGACCGTCCGGACGGCGGAGACCGCGGGCGTCAGCCGATGACCTCGACGTCGTAGAAGCAGAGGTGGTCCTTGATCTCGGCGACGTCGGACTTGGGGTCGGGGTAGGCCCACACCAGGTCCGGCGCGTCCGGCAGGGACCAGTAGGACGCGGTGCCCTTGAAGGGGCACACGGTGTGCGACTCGGAGGGCGTGAGGAGATCGAGCCGGACGTCCTCGGCGGGGATGTAGTAGCGCACCGGGGAGCCGGTCTCGTGCAGGACGAGGGGCCGGTCGCTCTCGGCCAGAATCAGATCGCCGTGCACCACGCGCACGCGCTGGTCGGTCTTCTCGATGGTGATCGTGTGTCCAGTAGCCATACAGGGATGACAGCGGCGGGCGCCGGGTTGTTCCCGCCTACCCTTGCCTCATGCGAATCTGCGTCTTCCTCTCCGCCGCCGACCTCGACGACCGCTACACACGCCCCGCGCGCGAGTTCGCGGAACTGCTGGGCAAGGGCGGTCACACGCTGGTGTGGGGCGGTTCGGACACCGGTCTGATGAAGGTGGTCGCCGACGGCGTGAAGGAGGCCGGCGGCCGGCTCGTCGGCGTCTCCGTCGACTTCCTGGCGGCGATGGTGCACCCGGGCGCCGACGAGATGGTGATCGCCAAGGATCTCGCCGAGCGCAAGAGGCTGCTCCTGGAGAAGGCCGACGCCGTGGTGATCATGGTCGGCGGCACCGGAACGCTCGACGAGGCCACCGAGATCCTGGAGCTGAAGAAGCACGGCCACACCGACAAGCCGGTCGTGCTGCTCAACACCGCGGGCTTCTACGACGGCCTCAAGGAACAGTTCCGCCGCATGGAGGACGAGGGCTTCCTGCCGGTGCCCCTGACCGACCTGGTGTTCTTCGCCGAGGAGCCGGTGGGCGCGCTCGCCTACCTGGAGGAGTCGGCCGGCACACGGTGATGCGAGCATGGCGGGCATGGCTACCCATGTGATCACCGGAGCGGGCTCCGGCATCGGCGCGGCCGTCGCCCGCCGCCTCCACGCGCGCGGGGACGACCTCGTGCTGCACGCGCGCGACGCCGGCCGGGCGAAGGAACTGGCCGCGGAGTTCCCCGGCGCACGGACGCTCGTCGGCGATCTGGCCGACCCCGACAAGCTGTCCTGGGCCTTCTCGCACCAGACACTGCCGGACCGCGTGGACTCGCTGCTGCACATCGCCGGCGTGGTCGACCTGGGCCCGGTCGGCGACCTCACCCCCAAGTCCTGGCGCCACCAGCTCAACGTCAACCTCATCGCGCCCGCCGAACTGACCCGCCACTTCCTGCCCCAACTCCGCGCCGCCCGCGGCCAGGTGGTCTTCATCAACTCCGGCGCGGGGCTGCGGGCGAGCGCCGACTGGTCCGCGTACGCCGCCTCCAAGCACGGACTGAAGGCCCTCGCGGACTCCCTGCGGCACGAGGAGCACGGCAACGGCGTCCGGGTCACCTCCGTCTACCCCGGCCGCACGGCTAGCCCGATGCAGGCCAAGGTGCACCAGCAGGAGGGCAAGGAGTACGACGCCGCGCAGTGGATCGACCCGGAGTCGGTCGCGACGACCATCCTGACGGCCCTCGACCTGCCCAGGGACGCGGAGATCAACGACCTGACGGTACGGCCGGGGAACTGACCTGACGGTGCGGCCGGGTACTGACCCCGACGGGAGGGCCCGGCTGCGGACCCCGACCCGTGCCGACCGATTCCGCGGGCCCGCCCGGAGTCCGTAGTCTTCGCAGGTGAGTCAAAACAGCCAGTTCATGTTCGGTGCGGCCACCGGCGTCGGTTCGATGCCGGGCGAGGACGCGCGCGAGGCCGCCAAGACCGTCACCGGGTCCCTGGACGACTTCCCGTTCCTCGCCGAGCTGCCCGCCCGCGGCCCCGGCGCCGACATGATCGGGCGGACCGCGGGCCTGCTCGTCGAGTTGTACGCACGCGTGGAGCCCAGCGGCTGGCGGCTCGGTGACCGGCCCGGCCGGGACACCAAGCGCGCCCAGTCCTGGCTCGGCGAAGACCTCGACGCCCTGGAGGAGTTCACGCAGGGGTACGAGGGTCCGCTGAAGGTGCAGGGCGTCGGCCCGTGGACGCTGGCCGCCGCGCTGGAGCTGCGCAACGGCGAGGCCGTGCTCTCCGATCCCGGCGCCTGCCGCGACCTCGCCGCCTCGCTCGCCGAGGGCCTGCGGGCCCACCTGGAGGAGGTCGGGCGCCGCATCCCCGGCGCCCAAGTGACCCTCCAGCTCGACGAGCCCTCGATCACCGCCGTCCTGCGCGGCCAGGTGCGGTCCGCCAGCGGCTACCGCACCCACCGGGCCGTGGACCGCCAGCTCGTCGAGGCCACCCTCCGCGATGTCGTCGGCGTGCACGCCGACGGACCCGTCGTCATCCACTCCTGCGCCCCCGACGTCCCGTTCGCCCTGCTGCGCCGGGCGGGCGCGGCGGCCGTCTCCTTCGACCTCTCGCTCCTCACCGAGCGTGACGACGACGTGATCGGCGAGGCGGTGGAAGCGGGCGCCCGGCTCTTCGCCGGTGTCGTGCCGGGCACGGACGCACGATTGTCAGACCCGGCCGGTAGCGTCATGGGTGTCAGGACGTTGTGGCGCAGGCTGGGGCTGTCGCCGGGGCTTCTCGCGGAGGCCGTCACGGTGACCCCGGCGTGCGGACTCGCGGGCGCTTCCCCGGAGTACGCGCGCAAGGCGCTCGCCCACTGCGTCCAGGCGGCGAGATCCCTCGCGGACAACCCTGAGTAACGGGAGGACAACACGGTGGCCGGCGACAAGCAAGCGGAGACGACGGTGCCCGCACAGGCACGGGAGAAGCACGCGCAACTCGCTGAGCAGATCGAGGAGCACCGCTTCCGGTACTACGTGAACGACGCCCCGGTCGTCAGCGACGCGGAGTTCGACAGACTCCTGCGCTCCCTGGAGGCGTTGGAGGAGGAGTACCCGGAGCTGCGCACGCCGGACTCGCCGACGCAGAAGGTCGCGGGGGCCTACGAGACCGAGTTCACGTCGGTCGTGCACCGCTCCCGGATGCTCTCCCTCGACAACGCCTTCAGCGAGGAGGAGTTGGCCGCCTGGGCCGAGCGCGTCGCCAAGGACGTCGGCACGACCGACTACCACCTGCTGTGCGAGCTGAAGGTCGACGGCCTCGCCGTCAACCTCACCTACGAGCACGGCCGCCTCACCCGCGCGGCGACCCGCGGCGACGGACGCACGGGCGAGGACATCACGCCCAACGTCCGCACGATCGCCGAGATCCCGGACCGGCTGCACGGTGACCGGGTCCCGGACGTGGTGGAGATCCGCGGCGAGGTCTACTTCCCGATGGAGAAGTTCGAGGAGCTCAACGCCCGCCTGGTCGAGGCAGGCGACAAGCCCTTCGCCAACCCCCGTAACGCGGCGGCGGGTTCACTGCGCCAGAAGGACCCTCGGGTCACCGCCACCCGCCCCCTGCACATGGTCGTCCACGGCATCGGCGTCCTGGAGGGCTTCGAAGGGCTCACCCGCCTCTCCCAGGCCTACGACCTGCTGAAGACCTGGGGCCTGCCCACCTCCCCGCACAACAAGGTGGTCGAAGGCCTCGACGGCGTACGGGAGTTCATCGCGTACTACGGCGAGAACCGGCACTCCGTCGAGCACGAGATCGACGGCGTGGTCGTCAAGCTCGACGAGATCCCGCTCCAGGGCCGCCTCGGCTCGACCTCGCGCGCGCCGCGCTGGGCGATCGCGTACAAGTACGCGCCCGAGGAGGTCAACACCAAGCTCATCAACATCCGTGTCGGCGTGGGCCGTACGGGCCGGGTCACGCCCTACGCCCAGGTCGAGCCGGTGACGGTGGCCGGCTCGGAGGTCGAGTTCGCCACCCTGCACAACCAGGACGTGGTCAAGGCCAAGGGCGTCCTCATCGGCGACACGGTGGTGCTGCGCAAGGCCGGTGAGGTCATCCCGGAGATCCTCGGCCCGGTCGTCGACCTGCGCGACGGCAGCGAGCGGGAGTTCGTGATGCCGGCGGAGTGCCCCGAGTGCGGCACGGCGCTGCGGCCGATGAAGGAGGGCGACATCGACCTCCGGTGCCCGAACGCCCGTGCCTGCCCGGCTCAGTTGAGAGAGCGGGTCTTCTACCTCGCCGGCCGCAAGGCGCTCGACATCGACCACTTCGGGTACGTCGCCGCGGCCGCCCTCACCAACCCGCTGGAGCCGGCGGACCCGCCGCTGACCGACGAGGGCGACCTGTTCGACCTCACCGTCGAGCAGTTGCTGCCCATCAAGGCGTACGTCCTCGACCAGGACAGCGGGCTGCCCAAGCGCGACCCCAAGACCGGCGAGGAGAAGATCGCCACGGTCTTCGCCAACCAGCAGGGCGAGCTGAAGAAGAACGCGGCCGCCATGCTGGAGACCATCGCCGCGGCCAAGGAGCGTCCGCTCGCCCGCGTCCTGACCGGTCTGTCGATCCGGCACGTGGGACCGGTCGCCGCGGAGGCGCTGGCGCGCAACTTCCGCTCCATCGACCGCATCGAGCAGGCCACCGAGAAGGAGCTGTCGGACACCGACGGCGTCGGCCCGATCATCGCCGCCTCCCTCAAGGAGTGGTTCGCCGAGGACTGGCACCAGGAGATCCTCCGCAAGTGGAAGGCCGCGGGCGTCCGCATGGAGGAGGAGGGCTCCGACGAGGACGAGGGGCCGCGTCCGCTGGAAGGACTGACCGTCGTGGTCACCGGCACCCTCGATCACTTCACCCGCGACGGGGCCAAGGAGGCACTCCAGGAGCGCGGAGCGAAAGTGACCGGTTCTGTTTCGAAGAAGACGGCTTTCGTGGTTGTGGGTGACAATCCTGGTTCGAAGTACGACAAGGCGATGCAGCTCAAGGTGCCCGTTCTGAACGAGGACGGCTTCACCGTCCTGCTGGAACAGGGACCCGAAGCGGCGGCCGAAGTCGCGCTTCCCACAGAGGAGTAGCGGTTGAAGGCCACCCGATCGGCGCATACCAGATGCATACGGGTGGCCGGGTCGCATTCGGGCAACCGTGGTCGACCGCTGCCCGTGGAAGCCTTCTGCGGCCTACTGTTGAGATGTGCGCCTGCCGTGCCCAGCTGCGGTCGGGGCAACCCCGTGCTCCTGGTGAGCAAGGGGAAGGGTTTTCCGACGCGGATCCGCTGATGGATGTCGGACAGCGGACCGCGTGGCGTGGGCACCGCCGGCTGTGAGAGGGACGGGAATGGAACCGACCGAGAGCGCCGCCCCGGACTCACGGCTGCGCCGACGCCTGACCAGCGGCGTCTGGCGGGGGAGCCGCCTGGGCGGACGGTCCTCGGCGCGTCCCGGCGTGGAAGGGCGGGCCGGCGGACAGTTCACCGTGCCCGACGGACGCGGCCCCGGCCAATCCTCCGCGCTGCAGGACGCCGAAGCAGAACGCCAACTGTCCTGGCCCGCGCTGCCCGCGGCGGTCGTCGCCTCCGCCGCCTTCGTTCTCGGCGCCGGTTTCTACCGGGCCTTCACCGACGACCACGCGCTGTTCCCGTCCGGCACGGTCGGCTGGGCCCTGGCGGTCCTGACCGGCATCATCGTCGGCCACCTGGTCATGCTCGGCCGCGCCCGCTGGTGGGGCGGCACCGGCTCGGGCGCCGCCCTCACCCTCGCCGTCCTGCTGCTGTACGGCTGGGTGCCGGCCGGCATGGTCAGCCTCACCGTCGTCGTGCTGGTCGGCATAGCCCGGCGCAACCGCTGGCGCCAGGGCGTGCTGCACGGCGCGGTCGACATCCTCGGCATCGGCGCCGGCGCGCTCGTGCTGGGCGCCTTCGGCCGGGTGCCGTCGGTCGAGCGGCCCTGGAACCCCGAGAGCTGGACGGTCTACACCGCCCCCCAAGTGGTCCTGGTCGCCGCCGCCTACCTCCTCGTCACCCGCGCCCTGCTCTGGTACCTGCACGCCCCGCACCACGGCGGACTGCCCACCGTCGCCCGCACCGCCCTGGTCAGACACGGCCTGGTCGCGGTCGCCCTGCTCGGCATCGCCCCGCTGATCTGCGTGGTCGCCGCCGCCCAGCCGGTGCTGCTGCCGCTGTTCGCCATCCCGCTGATCGCCCTCGACTCCACCCTGTGGATAGCCCGCGCCCGGGCCGAGGAGCAGCTGCGCGACCCACTGACCGGACTGCCCAACCGCCAGTGGCTCCTGGAGCGCATCTGGACCGCGCTGGACGACGCCGAGCGCATCGGCGCCCGCGCCGCCCTGATGCTCATCGACCTGGACCGCTTCCGGTCCGTGAACGACACCCTGGGCCATCTCGCCGGTGACCGGCTGCTGTTGCAGATAGCGGACCGGCTGCGGGTGGCGCTGCCCCGCGGCGCCGAGGCCGCCCGGCTCGGCGGCGACGAGTTCGCCGTCCTCCTGCCGGTCGCCGACTCCACGACCTCCGCGACCCGCGTCGCCCGCAACCTCGTCGCCGCCCTCTCCTCCCCGCTAGACCTCGACGGACTCACCCTCGTCCTGGAGGCCAGCGCGGGCGTCGCCGTCTTCCCCGACCACGCGCTGGACGCCGAAGGGCTGCTGCGGCGGGCGGACGTGGCGATGTACCAGGCGAAGCGGGACCGTACGGGCGTCGAGGTCTACGAGTCCAAGCGGGACTCCAACACCCCGGACCGGCTCGGGCTGCTCGGCGATCTGCGCCGCGCCCTGGACGCGCACGAGGTGCAGCTGCACTACCAGCCCAAGGTCCGCTTCGACGGTCAGGTGGCCGGCCTGGAGGCCCTCGTCCGCTGGGTGCATCCCGAGCGCGGGAAGGTGCCGCCGGACGAGTTCATAGCCATCGCCGAGTCCTCGGGGCTCATGCCCCACCTCACGGAGTACGTCCTGGACACGGCGCTCGCGCAGGTGGCCAAGTGGCGGGCGCAGGGCCTGTTCGTGCCGGTCGCCGTCAACGTCTCGCCGCGCGACGTCCACACGCCCGGGTTCGCGGGCTCGGTCGCCGCACGCCTCGCCCGGCACGGGGTCCCGGCGGGCTCGCTCCAGCTGGAGATAACCGAACACGTCCTGCTCGAAGACCCGCAGCGGGCCGCCGACACCCTCGCCGGACTGACCGGGCACGGCGTCAAGATGTCCCTGGACGACTTCGGCACCGGCTACTCCTCGCTGGTGCATCTGCGCCGGCTCCCGGTCAGCGAACTGAAGATCGACCGTTCCTTCGTGGCCCGCCTGGCCTACGACACCGAGGACGCGGAGATCGTGCGCTGCACGGTCGACCTCGCCCACTCCCTCGGCCTGCTGGTCGTCGCCGAGGGCGTCGAGGACGACGAGACCTGGGAACGCCTGCGCGACCTGGGCTGCGACGCCGTACAGGGCTGGCTGGTAGCGGCGGCGATGCCGTCGGAGGAGACCACGGCGTGGCTGCTGGCGCGGGGTTCGAGGGGCTGGCAACGCCCGCGCGCGGCACTGCCGGCGGCGGCATCGGACGAGTGACGGCGTATGAGGGCGGCTCTTCCGGCAGCTGAGTGAGGGACCTGTGCGGCGATGCCCTCAGGGGCGCGGGGAACTGCGCGACCAGCCACAACGCACCCGCAGACGCCATACAACCCATCCAGGCACCCCCTGACGCGTCCACCAACCCCGGCACCTGGGAAACCGTTTAACGGCCAGAGGCACTCGCCCCATAGGATTGGCGGCAAAGCAAACCGTACTCACCCCAGAGGAACGCCGCATGCCTGGCATCACGCGCGAGGAGGTCGCCCACCTCGCCCGGCTGGCGCGTCTGGAGCTGAAGCCCGAAGAGCTCGACCACTTCGCGGGACAGCTGGACGACATCATCGGCGCGGTCGCCCGCGTCAGCGAGGTCGCCGACCAAGACGTACCGCCGACCTCCCACCCGCTGCCGCTGACGAACGTCATGCGCGCGGACGAGGTCCGTCCCTCGCTCACCCCCGAGCAGGCGCTGTCCGGCGCCCCGGCCCAGGAGCAGCAGCGTTTCAAGGTGCCGCAGATCCTGGGGGAGGACTAATCACCATGACGGACCACAGCAGCATCATCCGGCTGACCGCCGCCGAGACCGCCGCGAACATCGCGTCCGGCGTGCTCACCGCCGTCGAGGTCACCGAGGCCCACCTCGCCCGCATCGAGGAGGTCGACGCGAAGGTGCACGCCTTCCTGCACGTCGACCGCGAGGGCGCCCTCGCGCAGGCCCGTGCCGTCGACGAGAAGCGGGCCAGGGGCGAGCAGCTCGGCCCGCTGGCCGGCGTACCGCTCGCGCTCAAGGACATCTTCACCACCGAGGGCATCCCGACGACCGTCGGCTCCAAGATCCTCGAAGGCTGGATCCCGCCGTACGACGCGACCGTCACCAAGCGGCTGAAGGCCGCCGACGTCGTCATCCTCGGCAAGACCAACATGGACGAGTTCGCCATGGGGTCGAGTACCGAGAACAGCGCGTACGGGCCTACCGGCAACCCCTGGGACCTGACCAAGATCCCCGGCGGCTCCGGCGGTGGCTCGTCCGCCGCGCTCGCTTCCTTCCAGGCGCCCCTCGCCATCGGCACCGACACCGGCGGCTCGATCCGCCAGCCGGCCGCCGTCACCGGCACGGTCGGCGTGAAGCCGACGTACGGCGCGGTCTCCCGCTTCGGCATGGTGGCGTTCTCGTCCTCCCTCGACCAGGGCGGGCCCTGCGCCCGTACGGTCCTGGACGCGGCGCTGCTGCACGAGGTCATCGCCGGACACGACCCGCTCGACTCGACGTCGATCGACGCCCCGGTCCCGCCGGTCGTCGAGGCCGCCCGCAACGGCAGCGTCGAGGGCATGCGCGTCGGCGTCGTCAAGCAGTTCCGCGGCGAGGGCTACCAGGCCGGTGTCATCCAGCGTTTCGACGAGTCCGTCGAACTGCTGAAGGGACTGGGCGCCGAGATCGTCGAGCTGGACTGCCCGTCCTTCGACCTCGCCCTGTCGGCGTACTACCTCATCGCGCCCTCCGAGTGCTCCTCCAACCTCGCCCGCTTCGACGGCCTGCGCTACGGCCTCCGTACCGGCGACGACGGCACCCACTCGGCCGAGGAGGTCACCTCCCTCACCCGTGAGGCGGGCTTCGGACCCGAGGTGAAGCGGCGCATCATGCTCGGCACGTACGCGCTGTCGAGCGGCTACTACGACGCCTACTACGGCTCGGCCCAGAAGGTCCGCACGCTCATCACGCGGGACTTCGAGAAGGCCTTCGAGCAGGTGGACGTCATCGTTTCGCCGACGACTCCGACCACCGCCTTCGCGATCGGCGAGCGTGCCGACGACCCGATGGCGATGTACCTGGCCGACCTCTGCACCATCCCGACCAACCTCGCGGGCAACGCGGCGATGTCGCTGCCCTGCGGTCTCGCCCCGGAGGACAACCTCCCGGTCGGGCTGCAGATCATCGCCCCGGCACTGAAGGACGACCGGCTTTACAAGGTCGGCGCCGCCGTCGAGGCCGCCTTCGTGGAAAAGTGGGGTCACCCGCTGATCGAGGAGGCACCGTCGCTGTGAGCAACGCACTGTCGAAGGCCAAGGGCTTCAAGAAGTCCAAGTCCGGTACGTACGTGTCCATCGCCACCACCGCGTTCGGCGCGCTCGGTGTCGCCAAGCAGATCAAGAAGGCCCGCGCCGAGCAGGACACCCTGCGGCTGATCGACGCCACCGTCTCCGCGGTCGCCATCGTCACCGGCCTCGCCATCCTGTACCGCGAGCTGAAGCGGCTGGGCGACGACGACGTCCTGCTGGGCTGAGAGGGAAGTTTCACCGTGACCACCACGACCGACGAGCTGGTGTCGTACGAGGACGCCCTGGCGACGTACGACCCCGTCATGGGCCTTGAGGTCCATGTCGAACTCGGCACCAAGACCAAGATGTTCTGCGGGTGTTCGACCGAGCTGGGCGCCGAGCCCAACTCGCAGACCTGCCCCACCTGCCTCGGCCTGCCCGGCGCGCTCCCGGTCGTCAACGCGATCGGCATCGAGTCGGCGATCAAGATCGGTCTCGCGCTGAACTGCGAGATCGCCGAGTGGTGCCGCTTCGCCCGGAAGAACTACTTCTATCCGGACATGCCGAAGAACTTCCAGACCTCCCAGTACGACGAGCCGATCGCCTTCAACGGCTACCTCGACGTACAGCTGGAGGACGGCGAGACCTTCCGCGTGGAGATCGAGCGCGCCCACATGGAGGAGGACACCGGCAAGTCGCTGCACGTCGGCGGCGCGACGGGCCGTATCCACGGCGCCTCGCACTCGCTGCTCGACTACAACCGCGCCGGCATCCCCCTCATCGAGATCGTCACCAAGCCGATCGAGGGTGCGGGCGAGCGCGCTCCCGAGGTCGCGAGGGCGTACGTCGCCGAGCTGCGCGAGCTCATCAAGGCGCTCGGTGTCTCCGAGGCGCGCATGGAGCAGGGGCAGATGCGCTGCGACGTGAACCTGTCGCTGCGTCCGCACGGCCGCGAGAAGTTCGGCACGCGGAGCGAGACGAAGAACGTCAACTCGCTGCGTTCCGTGGAGCGTGCGGCCCGCTTCGAGATCCAGCGGCACGCGGCCGTCCTGAACAGCGGCGGCACGATCATCCAGGAGACCCGGCACTTCCACGAGGACACGGGGTCCACGACCTCGGGCCGCGTGAAGGAGGAGGCCGAGGACTACCGGTACTTCCCCGAGCCGGACCTGGTGCCGGTGGCCCCCTCCCGCGAGTGGGTCGAGGAGATCCGCGCCGGGCTGCCCGAACTGCCGCTGGCCCGCCGCAACCGGCTGCTCGCGGAGTGGGGCATCTCGGCCTTCGACATGCAGTCGATCATCAACGCCGGTGCGCTGGACCCGATCGTTGCCACGATCGACGCGGGCGCCGACGCGGCCTCCGCGCGCAAGTGGTGGATGGGTGAACTGGCGCGCAGCGCCAACGAGTCGGGCACGTCGATCGACGAGCTGGCCATCACGCCGGAGCAGGTCGCCCGGGTCACCGCGCTGGTGAACTCCGGTGACCTGAACGACAAGTTGGCCCGCCAGGTCATCGAGGGCGTCCTCGCGGGCGAGGGCACCCCGGACGAGGTCGTCGACAAGCGCGGCCTGAAGGTCGTCTCGGACGACGGCGCGCTCACCACCGCCGTCCAGGAGGCCATCGCCGGCAACCCGGGCATCGCCGACAAGATCCGCAGCGGCAAGGTGGCCGCGGCCGGCGCCCTGGTCGGCGCGGTCATGAAGGCGACCCGAGGCCAGGCCGACGCGGCCCGTGTGAAGGAACTGATCCTGGAGCAGTTGGGCGTCAGCGAAGGCTGAGAAACGCTGTTCGTACGGCCCCGGAGGCACTGTCCTCCGGGGCCGTCGCCGTCAGCGCCTGTCCGGTGGATCAGCCCGGCGTCGCTGGGTCTGGCGCGCTCCCCGGGCGATCCGCATCGCGTCGCCCGCCGAGGCGGCGGCCGATGTCGACGCCTCCTCCGCCTTGCGGCAGCACGCACCAGACCTCGCTCGGCCCGGCCAAGACGCACCGCACCTCGCAGCCGGGCTGATCCGCCCTAGTCGCGGCGCCCCACGACCCGGGCGAACCCGAGCAGTTGACCCCGGTCGGCCTTGACGAGTTCCACCGACTCGCGGGCCATCTCGGCCATGTGCGGGTAAGGGCTCTCCTCGGCGCAGACCTCGCTCCAGCGGAGCCAGTCGCGCCAGCCGTCGTCCAGCCAGTCGGCCGCCTCCACCTCCACGGCCCCGCTGCGGGTCCAGTGGCGCCGCCACCAGGCCGGGGTGTGGAACGACCAGAAGCCCGGGTCCCAGTGCGCCTTGAGGTGCTCCGGCGGCTCGGCCCCCTCGATCTCCTCGCGCAGCGACGGCACGACGATCCCGATCCGTCCGCCGGGCTTCAACAGCCGGGCCAGGGTGGGCAGATAGAGGTCGTTCGTCCCGAAGTACTGGTACGCGTCCACGGAGACGATCGCGTCGAAGCTGCCCTCGCTGAACGGCAGGTCGTGCGCCTCGGCGCGGATCGGCAGCACCCGGTCCGCGAAGCCCGCCTCGGCGATCCGGCGGGCGTTGTCGTCCGGGTCCACCCACAGATCGGCGGCGGTGACCTGGACGTCGTATTCACGAGCGAGGAAGACCGAAGTCATCGCCCGGCCGCAGCCCAGGTCGAGGACGCGTGCGCAGGGGCGCAGCGCGTCCAGGCCGAGCGCTGGGGCCAGCCACTCCAGCAGCCACAGGGCGTGGGGGCCCATCTGGTTCTCGACCGTCCAGCGGGCGTCGTAGTGGTTGCTGCGCGGATAGTCCGGGTGGGCCACCCGGTCGGAGAGGGGGGTGTTCGAGGTCCTGAAAGCGGTTTCGGACATCGCTGAACGGGCTCCTTGGGATCTTCGTAGTGAAAGGCGTGCTCAGGAGCTCGATCGGACCTTCAAACAACGCACCCGCTTCAGTCGTCGGCGTGGGGCCGGGGACGTCTGACCAGCGGAAGCTAGCAGGTGCCGGGGTCGGCGCGCAGCCGCTTTCTCAGGAGGACGCGCTACGCTCGCCCGCCATGAACGCACGCGCCGATTCCGAGATACCTGACGTCGACGACGTCGTGGATCCGGCCGGGGACGCGCGCCGGGCCCGCTGGACGGCGACCGGGACCGGGGTGCTGCTCGCCCTGGCCGGGCTCGCCGCCGCGATCCTCCGCGTCACCGGATCCGCGCCGTCGGTCGTGCCGGCCGCCTACGCCTTCGGGGCCGCGGTCTGTGCGCTCGCCTCGGTCCTGGGTGCCCGGGGCCGCACCAGACGGGCGCTGTGGCTGCTGGTCGTCGGCGCGATGGTGATGGCGCTGGGGGACCAGTTCGACTGAGGTGACAGAGTCGTCGTTACTGTCCTGTGATCTGGCTCCCACTCCTGTGAATAAACGCACGAACGGCAAGAACGATCATTTCTGGCTGCAAGAGTGGTCTTCGCATTGCTCATGCGTTCTTTGCGGGCTGTTCATGAAGTGAACGATGTCTCCCGGTCAAAGATCCAGAAATCGTCCCCCGGGAGCATGTTCGTGGCAGCCCTTGCACGCTGGTGTGTTCGGCACCGCCTCGTCGCCGTCCTGCTGTGGCTCCTGGCCTTCGGCGGGGTCACCGCGGCCGCCGCCGTCGCGGGCTCGGCGTACTCGAACGACTACGAGGCCCCCGGCACCGAGTCGGGCCGCGCCACCGAGTTGCTGCGCGAGGGGTTCCCGGACCTCGGCGGCGACAGCGACACCGTCGTCTGGCACACCTCGTCCGGCACGGTCCGTGCCGCCGACGTCGAACAGACCATGACCGAGACCCTGGACGCGATCGCGGACCTGCCCGGAGTGGCGTCCGTGGCCGGTCCTTACGGTGACCAGGGCGCCGCCCGGATCAGCGCGGACGGGCACACCGCGTACGCCACGATCACCTTCGCCGACCGCGCCGAGGACATCGACAGCGCCCGGGCCGGGAAGGTCGTCCACACCGCCAGGGCCGCCGAGACCGACGGGCTCCAGGTGGAGCTGGGCGGCAGCGCCGTCGCGCTCACCGAGTCGGCCGGCGGGCACGTGGCCGAGGTGGTCGGCGTGGTCGTCGCCGCCCTCGTCCTCTTCCTCGCCTTCGGCTCCCTCGCCGCCTCGCTGCTGCCCATCGCGACCGCGCTGGTCGGGGTCGGCACCGCGTACGCCGCGATCGTGCTGCTCGGGCACGGCATGACCGTCGCCGACTTCGCGCCCATGCTCGGCATGCTCATCGGGCTCGGCGTCGGCATCGACTACGCCCTCTTCATCGTCACCCGGCACCGGCGCGGGCTGAAACGCGGGCTCAGCGTCTCCGAGGCGGCCGTCAACGCCGTCACCACCACCGGACGGGCCGTGGTCTTCGCGGGCGCCACCGTTTGCATAGCCCTGCTCGGCATGCTGATCCTTCAGCTCAGCTTCCTCAACGGGGTCGCGATCGCTGCCTCGTTGACCGTCGTCCTGACGGTCGCCGCCTCCGTCACCCTGCTGCCCGCGCTGCTGTCCTTCATCGGGATGCGCGCCCTCAGCCGGCGCGAGCGACGCCGGCTGACCGAGCACGGCCCCCAGCCCGAACTGCCGACCGGGCTCGCCGCCCGCTGGTCCGCCTTCGTGGAGCGCCACCCCAAGCTGCTCGGCGTGATCGCGCTCGCCGTCATGACCGTCCTCGCGCTGCCCACCCTCGACCTCCACCTGGGCACCTCCGACCAGGGCAACGACCCCAAGTCGTCGACCACACGCCAGGCCTACGACCTCCTCGCCGAGGGCTTCGGTCCCGGCGTCAACGGCCCGCTGACACTGGTGACTCGTGTCGACGGCGCCGAGGACAAGCTCGCCCTCGACAACCTCGACGCCACCATCCGCACCACCGACGGCGTCGCCTCGGTGACCCCGGTGACCTACAACTCGGGCGGCGACACCGGGTACTTCACGATCGTCCCGGACTCCGCGCCCCAGTCGCAGAGGACCAGCGACCTCGTCGACCGGCTGCGCACCGAGGTGCTGCCGCGCGCCGAGACCGGCACCTCCCTCGACATCCACGTCGGCGGAGTGACCGCGAGCTACGACGACTTCGCGGAGGTCATCGTCGGCAAGCTCCCCCTGTTCGTCGGTGTCGTCATCGGCCTGGGCTGCCTCCTGCTGCTGCTCGCCTTCCGCTCCCTCGGCATTCCCGCGAAGGCCGCCGCGATGAACGTGGCCGCGGTCGCCGCCGCCTTCGGTGTCGTCGTCGCGATCTTCCAATGGGGCTGGGGGAGCGAGCTGTTGGGCCTGGGCCGGGCCGGACCGATCGAGCCCTTCCTCCCCGTGATCATGGTGTCGGTCCTCTTCGGGCTCTCCATGGACTACCAGGTCTTCCTCGTCAGCCGGATGTACGAGGAGTGGCTGGAGACCGGCGACAACCGGCGGGCCGTGCGCGTCGGGCTCGCCGAGACCAGCCGGGTGATCAACTCCGCCGCCGTCATCATGATCTCCGTCTTCCTCGCCTTCGTGCTCAGCGGCGACCGAGTGATCGCCATGTTCGGCATCGCGCTCGCCGCCGCCGTCGCCCTCGACGCCTTCGTGCTCCGCACGCTCCTCGTGCCCGCCCTCATGCACCTGCTGGGCGGCGCCAACTGGTGGCTGCCGAGCTGGCTGGACGCCCGGCTGCCGCGCATCAGCATCGAGCCGCCCGAGTGCCGCGCCGCCCATGAAAGGCTGGCCGCGGCAACGGACGCCGAGGTGGCGGACGTACTGGCGGAGGGGGACGGGCTCGATGTACGCGACATCACTGGGTGACGACGGAGCGGAACTGCGGCCGCTTGAGCCGTGGCACGCCGAGGAGTTCCTCGCGCACCTGGAGCGCGGGCGGGAGTTCATCGGGCAGTTCATCGCCTTCGGCTCGAAGGCGACGGACGTCGACTCCACCCGGGCCATGCTCCAGCGGTACGCCGACATGCGCGCCGCCGACACCGGCTCCCTGCACGGCCTGTGGCTGGAGGGGAAACTCGTCGGCGGAGTGCTCTTCCTGAACTTCGACGCGGAGAACGGCAACTGCGAGGTCGGCTGCTGGCTGGAGCCCGCGGGCACCGGGCGCGGACTGGTGACCCGCGCGATGCGCGTACTCATCGACTTCGCCGTCGAACAGCGGGGGATCCACCGGGTCGAATGGGTCGCCGCGGCAGGTAACACCCCCAGCCTGAACGTGGCCCGGCGCCTCGGAATGACCCGCGATGGCGTGCATCGCCAGGCGCACCCCTATGGTGGGGTGCGGCACGACCTGGAGGTGTGGTCGATCCTCGCCCCCGAGTGGCGTGAAGCACGCGCGCGTGCCGCCGACCGATAGGGGTCCCGTTGATCGTCAAGAAGCGTTGACGATCATTAAGAGACTTCTCAGACTGCGTCCGTACGGTGCGAGGCATGGGAATCAAGACAGCTGACGAGGCCGCCAACGAGGCCACCGAAGAAAAGCGCGACAAGGAGGCGGTCGACGTCACCAAGGCCGAGAACAACGAGGCCGCCGGAGCCGGAGAGGCGACGGACATCGTCGGCTCCACGGAGATCATCGAATCCGGCGACGAGGCGGCCGACGCCGACCTCACGGACGACGACGAGCTGGACGAGATCGTCCTCGCCGAGGAGGAGTCGACCTCCGGTGTCGTCGTCCAGGGTGCGGGCGCGATCGTGTCCGCCGTGCTCGGCCTGGTCTCCCTGACCGGTGGCTGGATCGGCACCGTGGCCGCCGCGCGTGAGACCCTCGTGGGCCAGCTGGGCACCTCCTCGACGGCGAGTGTCGCCACCCAGATCAAGGAGGTGTACGGCGACGCGTGGAAGACCAGCGCCCTGTGGGCCGGCATCTTCGCGCTGCTCGCCCTGATCGTCGGCGCCGTGGTGCTGGTGCGCCCCGCGTTCGGCGCCCCGGGCAAGCCGCAGCCGGTGTGGATCAAGTCGGTCTCCTGGGCGGGCGTCGTCATCGGTGTCGTAGGACTGCTCCTGGCGGTTCTCAAGTACACCGACGTCCTGCTCGGACTGCCCTCCGCGAGCTGAATCACCGCAGGCCCCGAGGGGTCTTAGGACATCCGTAAGCACCTTACGGAGTTCCTGAGGCCCCTCCTGCGCGTCTAAGGCCCCCGGGGCCCCCGAAGATGCGGAACTCTCCCGATGTGGCGCACCCCCCTTGGAGACGAAGGTAGAGGCATCGCAGAAAGCGAAGCCAGAAACCGCCTCTCACAAGGGACACACCATGTACGAGTACGAGCTCCAGCAGGCCCGCTCCGCCGAACTGCTCCGCCAGGCCGAGCACGAGCGCCTGGTCCGCGAGGCCGTCCGCGCCCGTCGCGCCGCTCGCCGCGAGGCCCGTGCCGAGGACGAGCGCCATACCCCGCTCGTCCGGCGGCTACGATCCCGCGCCGCGTGAACGCGGGGCCCGGCGAGGGCGGCCGCACGGGGGACGGCCGCCCTCGGGATCCCCTGCCGGGGGATGCCCGCCGAGCCTCGGACAGCGGCCTCCCGGAGAACACCGTCGTTCTCCGGGAGGCCGCTGCCGCGCGTACCCCCGCCCCCGCACCGAAAACAGGTGCCCTGTTGTCGGACCCCCGTGCGATGCTCGGGCTCGTGGAGACCAAGTCCGTCAGTCCGGTGTTCGTCGGCCGCAGCGAGGAGCTGCTCGCGCTGAACGAGGCGCTCACCCGTGCCGCCGCGGGCGAGCCGCAGGCCGTGCTGCTCGGCGGGGAGGCCGGCGTCGGAAAGACGCGCCTGGTCGAGGAGTTCGCCACCGCGGCCTGCCGACGCGGCGCCGTCGTCGCGCTCGGCGGCTGTGTCGAGATCGGCGCCGACGGCCTGCCCTTCGCCCCCTTCTCCACCGCCCTGCGCGCCCTGCGCCGCGAACTGCCCGACGAACTCGCCGCCGCGGCCGCGGGCCAGGAGGAGGAGCTGAACCGGCTGCTGCCCGAACTGGGCGAGGCGGTCACCGCCAAGGGCGCCGGCCGGCACGACGAGGAGGGCATGGCCCGCCTCTTCGAACTCACCGCGCGCGTCCTGGAGCGCGTCGCCGCCGACCGCACCGTCGTCGTCGCCCTGGAGGACCTGCACTGGGCCGACGCCTCCACCCGCCACCTCCTGGCCTACCTCTTCCGCACCCTGCGCACCGGCCGCCTCGTCGTCCTGGCCACCTACCGCGCCGACGACATCCACCGCCGCCACCCGCTGCGCCCCCTGCTCGCCGAACTCGACCGGCTGCGCACCGTCCGCCGCCTGGACCTGAGCCGCTTCAACCGCGCCGAGGTCGCCCGCCAGGTCGCCGGCATCCGCGCCGCCGAACCCGACCCCGCCCTGGTCGACGAGATCTTCGAACGCTCGGATGGCAACGCCTTCTTCGTCGAGGAACTCGCCGTCGCCGCCCGCGAGGGCTGCTGCACCGGCCTCACCGACACCCTCCGCGACCTGCTCCTGGTCCGCGTCGAAGGGCTGCCCGAGAGCGCCCAGCGGGTCGCCCGGGTCGTCGCCGAGGGCGGCTCCACCGTCGAGTACCGGCTGCTCGCCGCCGTCGGGGGCCTCGCCGAGGACGACCTCATCGAGGCGCTGCGGGCCGCCGTGAACGCCAACATCCTGCTCGCCACCCCGGCCGGCGACGGCTACCGCTTCCGCCACTCCCTGGTCCGCGAGGCAGTCGGCGACGACCTGCTGCCCGGGGAGCGCTCCCGCCTCAACCGCCGCTACGCCGAGGCCCTGGAGGCCGACCGCACCCTCGTCCCCGCCGACGAGCGCGTGATGCGCCTGGCCAGCTACTGGTACCACTCGCACAACGCCGCCAAGGCCCTGCCCGCCGTCCTCGACGCCTCCGTCGAGGCCCGCCGCCGGCACGCCTACAGCGAGCAACTGCGGCTCCTGGAACGGGCGATGGAGCTGTGGGACACCGCCCCCGCCGACCTCCGCGCCGCACTGCGCCCCGTCGACTACACCGAGGTCTACCCGCCCTGCGGCTGCGACCCCGCCACCACGCCTTTGCGCTACCTCGACCTGATGGCCGAGGCCGCCGTCGCAGGGCGGCTCTGCGGGGAACGCGAACGCGCCCTGAAGATCACCAAGCGCGCGCTGCATCTGCTGGAGGACGAGAACGACCCGCTGCGCGCCGCCTGGTTCTGGGTCCAGCGCTCCCGCCTGGTGCAGGCCCAGGCCCGCGGTGACGGCTGGCAGGAGCTGGGCACCGCCCAGGACCTGGTCCGCGGCCTGCCCCCGTCCGAGGTGCACGCCGACGTCCTCGCCAACGCGGCCAACTGGTCCATGCTCCACGAGCCCGGCCCCGACGCCCTCGTCGCCGCCGAGCGCGCCGTCGAGTACGCGCGCATGGTCGGCGCCCGCGAGATCGAGCTCAACGCCCGCCTCACCCTCGGCGGCCTCATGGTCGACTCCGGCTCCGTCGCGGCCGGGCTCGCCGAGATGGAGGAGGTCAGGCAACAGGCTCTGGCGGAAGGCGTCGCCCATGTCGCGGGCCGCGCCTACGTAAACCTCCCCTCCGAACTCGTCGCCGTCGGCCGCACCAGGGAAGCCGTGACCCTCCTCCAGGAAGGTCTCTCGTACACCCGGAAGTTCGGCCAGCTGGACTCCGAGGCCTGGGTGTGGGCCAATCTCTCGGAAGCCCTGTACCTCCTGGGCCGCTGGGACGAGGCCACCGACGCCGCCGCGTCCGCTCTGCGCGTCGGGGTCAACGTCAAACCCCAGGGGGGCGGCGCCGTCTGCCTGGCGCACATCGCCCTCGGCCGGGGCGACCTGCCCGAAGCGGCCCGCCAACTGGCCGCCGCCCACGGCTACTTGGGCACCCACGACCCCATGCCCCAGCACACCCTCCTCCTCTCCCGCATCGAGATCGGCGTGGCCGCCGCCGAGGGCCGCCTCCACGACGCCCGCACCGAACTCGTCCGCGCCCTGGACTCCGGCATGCCGCCGGGCACCCAGCAGTACGGCTGGCCGCTGCTCCTGGCCGCCGCCACCGCCGAGGCCGACGCCCGCGCCCTGCCCGCCGCTGCCGAGGGCCGCGCCGCCGTGCTCGAACGGCTCCGCGCCGCCGCCAAGACGTCCACCACCGACTCCCCGCTCTGGCTCGCCCACGAGAAGTGGGTACGCGCCGAACTCGCCCGCGCCGAGGGCCACGACACCGTGGACACCTGGTCGGTGGTGGTCACCGAACTCGAACGGCTCGACCGCCCCTACGACCTCGCCCGCGCCCGGCACCGCCTGGCCGAGGCCCTGCTCCTGTCCGGCGGCGACGAGGACCGCGACGGCACGGAGGGACGCGATCGTGGGGAGGAACGCGACCGCGCCACGGAGCTGCTGCGCCTGGCCCACGCCGTCGCCGACCACCTCGGTGCACGCCCGCTCGCCGACGCCGTCGCCCTGCTGGCCCAGCGCGCCCGCCTCACCCTGAACCACCTCCCGGCCCCGCGCTCCGCCGACCCCGTCGAGGCCCTCGGCCTCACCAGCAGGGAGCGCGATGTGCTGCGCCTGGTGTCGGCCGGCCGCACCAACCGGCAGATCGCCGAGGAACTCTTCATCTCCCCGAAGACGGCGAGCGTCCACGTATCGAACATACTGGGCAAGCTGGGCGTCTCAGGCAGGGGAGAGGCGGCGGCGCTGGCCCATCGGCTGGAGCTGTTTCCCTCCGACCAGCTGGGCTCGACCCTGTGACCTACCGGCAGCGGGGGACCCACCGGCAGCGGAGGCGCCGTGTTCAACATGTTCGAGGAGCTGTTCGCACCAGGGCGCAAGCACACCCATGACGAGCAGAAACGGCTGGAGCTGTCCCGGGAGGACGTCGGCGACAACGACCCCGGACGCGGACCGATAGACCTCGCGTCCGGGAAGGTCGTCGTGCGTCGACCGAACCCGGACGCGGCGGACGAGACGGATGAGGAGGGCGAGACCGGCGCGGAGAAGGCGGGCGGCGCCGAGGAGGCGGGCGGCCCCGAGGAGTGAGGTCCTGGCCCCTTCTACCTCACTACTTCACCTGCAACTCCAGAATCCGGTCGTCCCCCGACTTCGGGTCGCCCCGGCCGTCCGTGTTGCTCGTCGTGAGCCACAGCTTGTCGCCGCCGGCCGAGACCACCGTGCGCAGCCGGCCGTACTTGCCGTCCAGGAAGGACTGCGGGTCCGCCGCCGCCTCCGTGCCCTTGAGCGGGATGCGCCACAGCCGCTGGCCCTTCAGACCCGCCATCCAGATCGAGCCCTCCGCCCAGGCGGCGCCGCTGGGGGAGGCGTCGTCCGTGTGCCACTGGGCTATCGGATTCTGGAACTTCGCGTCGTCGGACTTGCCCTCGGCGACCGGCCAGCCGTAATTCCCGCCCGGCTTGATCGCGTTCAGCTCGTCCCAGGTGTCCTGGCCGAACTCCGAGGCGAACAGCCGCTGTTCGGAGTCCCAGGTGAGGCCCTGCACATTGCGGTGGCCGTAGGAGTACACCGGCGAGTTCGGGAACGGGTTGCCCGGGGCCGGGTCGCCCTCCGGGGTCAGGCGCAGGATCTTGCCGCCCAGGGACTTCTTGTCCTGGGACAGACCCCGCTCGCCGCTCTCGCCCGTGCCCGCGTAGAGCATCTTGTCCGGGCCGAAGGCGATCCGGCCGCCGTTGTGGATATAGCCCTTGGGGATGCCCTTGAAGATCGTGTCCGGAGCGCCCAGCTGCTCCCCGGCGGGCTTCTTCTCGTCGTAGAGCACGCGCACTATGCGGTTGTCCGAGGCCGAGGTGAAGTACGCGTAGATCATGTGGTCCGAGGCGAAGTCCGGGGAGAGGGCGATGCCGAGGAGGCCGCCCTCGCCGGCCGGGGAGACACCCGCGACCTCGCCCAGCTCCGTCTTCTTGCCGGACTCCTCGTCCACCCGCGTGATCGTCCCCTTGTCGCGCGAGGAGACGAGCAGGTCGCCCTCGGGCAGCGGGGCGAGACCCCAGGGGCTGTTCAGCCCGGTGGCGACGGTCCTGACCACCTTGACCGAGCCCTTGGCGGGCGGGCCCTGGTCGGCGGCCTGCTGGGACGGGGAGGAACGGGCCGTCGTACCCCCTGTCGTCGTACTGTCGCCGTCGCCCGGTGTTCCTCCGCCGTCCGAATCGGAGGAGCATCCGGTGCTCAGCAGGAGTGCGGTCGCGGCCAGCACGGCCGACACAACTCGTCGTCGCACGATCTCGGTCCCTTCGAAGCGGCGGGTTCTACTTGTCTTACACCGCCCGCGCCTCCCAGGTTCCCGATCTCCGTCAGCCGATGCACGAACGAGGCGGGTCGCGCCGCCGGGCTGTGGACTGTGAGCGGGTCCGACCGGGTACCGCCCCGCTCGGTCCCTCGTTCCCCTCACCTGCTCACTCCCACGACCCCTGCACCGCGGGCAGCTCCTTCACCTCGGTCAGGTCCTGCGGGGTCAGGCGCAGGGCGGCCGCCGTCGCGTTCTCCGTCGCCCAGCGTTCCCGCTTCGTGCCCGGGACCGGTATCACGTGCGGGCCCCGCGCCAGGACCCAGGCCAGGGCCACCTGGGCCGGGGTGACGGTGTCGCCGTGCCGGGCGGCTATCCGGCGCAGACCGGCGACGATCGGCTGGTTGGCGGCCATCATCTCGGCGGTGAAACGGGGGTGGCGGGCGCGGACGTCGTCCGACTCGAAGCCCTCGCCGGGAGTGAGCGTGCCGGTCAGGAAACCGTTGCCCAGCGGCATCGCCGCCAGGAAGCCGACCCCGCGCGCCTCGCACCACGGCAGCAGCGAGTCGAGGGCCTCCGGCGACCACACGGACAGCTCCGCCTCGACCGCGCTCACCGGGAACACCTGCTGGACGCGGCGCAGTTGGCCGAGCGTGGTGTCGTGCAGGCCGGTGCCCGAGCGGCGGCCGGCCCGCGCGCCCACCGCGCACAGGCCCAACGCCCTTACCTTTCCTGCCTGTACGAGCTCCGCCATCGCGCCCCACGTCTCCTCGACGGGGACCTCGGGGTCGGCCCGGTGCAGCTGGTAGAGGTCGATCACGTCCGTCTGCAGGCGGCGCAGCGACGCGTCGCAGGCCCGTTTCACATAGCCGGGGCGGCCGTTGGCGACGATGTGCTGCTCGCCGACGAGCAGGCCGACCTTCGTCGACACGAAGGCCTCCTCGCGCCGCTCCCGCAACACCCGCCCCAGCAGCAGCTCGTTGGTGAAGGGGCCGTACATGTCCGCGGTGTCCAGGAGGGTCGAGCCCAGGTCCAGCGCCCGGTGCACCGCTCTGACCGACTCGTCGCCCCGCTGCCGGGACCCGCTGTAGGCCCAGCTCATCGGCATGCACCCAAGGCCCACGGCCCCCACCGCGAGTGCCCCCGCGCCGATCGTCCTGCGCTCCACCTGCTCGTGACCCTCCCTCTGCCGAGCCCCCAACCTAACCTCTGCGCCCGCGGGCACCTGACATAGCCTCCTGGCATGACTGCTGACGTGTGGCTTCCCATCCCGCCGGAACAGATCGAGGGCCTTCCCGAAGGCCCCAACTACCTCTTCTGGGACGGCGGTGAAGACTTCCCGGCGGACCCGGCCGCGTGCGCCTACTACGTCGTCCCCTACATGAAGTCCGCCGAGGTCGCGCTGCGTCCGCTGTCGGCGCTGAGCTCCGTCGAGGTCGTCCAGACGCTGTCGGCCGGCATCGACACCCTGGAGCCGGGGCTGAAGCACCTGCCCGCGGGCGTGCGCGTGTGCAACGCGCGTGGGGTGCACGAGGCGAGCACCGCGGAACTGGCGCTCACCCTGGTCCTCGCCTCGCTGCGGGGGGTGCCCGACTTCGTCCGCGGCATGGACCGGGGGGAGTGGCGCGGCGGGTTCCGGCCGGCGCTCGCCGACCGGAACGTGCTCATCGTGGGGTACGGATCGATCGGTTCCGCGATCGAGGACCGGCTCGTTCCGTTCGAGGTCGCGCGGGTGGCGCGCGTCGCGCGCTCCGCGCGCACCACGGAGCGCGGACCGGTGCATCCGCTCACCGAACTGCCCGCGCTGCTGCCCGAGGCGGACGTCGTCATCCTCATCACGCCCCTCACCGAGAGCACCCGTCACCTGGCCGGCGCCGACTTCCTCGCGCGCATGAAGGACGGCGCGCTCCTGGTGAACGTCGCCCGCGGCCCCGTCGTCGACACCAAGGCGCTGCTCGCCGAGCTGGAGAGCGGCCGCATCACCGCCGCCCTCGACGTCACCGACCCCGAACCCCTGCCCAGCGAGCACCCGTTGTGGCGGGCACCGGGCCTGCTCATCAGCCCCCACGTCGGCGGTCCCACGTCCGCGTTCCTGCCGCGTGCCAAGCGTCTGCTCGTGGACCAGTTGACCCGATTCGTGAACCGGGAGCCGCTGCGCAACGTGATCCTTACGACAGGCGCAAACAGCGCGTGACCCCTACGAGTTGAGCGTCGCGCGCGCCATCCGCGCGACCGGCGCAACGGGCGCGTAATCCGGTTCCGGTACCCTCCGCAACCTTCCGGATGCGGTGGGTGTACTCAACTCCGTTGGCCGTCACGGAGCGTAGAGGAACTATGTCCCTGAGTGACGAGACTGGTGTATCGTCCCGACAGGGGCTGCGCCGTGCACCGTTCGGCGCCGGGGATGGACATTGAGACTGTGAGGGGGGCGACGGGCGATGCACGGCCTATGGACGAACGACCCGACGCGGCGGGGTCGCCGGCGGCGACCCTGGCGTGCCACCGCGCGCAGACGCGGTCACCATGGCAGTCACGGCTGCCGGCACAGCCATCACCACCGCAGGCACAGCAGCAGCCGCAGAAGGCATGCGCATCCAGCGCACCGGGACCCGCGGGACCCGGGAGCGACGCGGACCGGGAGGGCCCGGTGAGCTCGCCACGGCCTTCCGCGACCACCCTCGACGGAGCGCTGCGGGCACAGCCTTCGTCCGGGACGCCGCTGCCTCGTCCGCCGGCCGTCGGCGGGCTGAGCCTGGTCCACCAACTCGTCCTGGCCCTGGTCTGCGCGGGATACGCCGTCGGTTCCGCGCTCGGCTGGGGTTCGGAGCAAGTCGCCCTGGTCATGGGCGACTTCGGGCTGAGCGCCGCAGCGGGCACGGCCGCCGTGTCCTGCTTCGTCTACACGCGCAGCCGCCGTATCCGCTTTCGACCCGCCTGGCTGCTGTTCGCCCTCTCCTCGGCGATGGCGGCCCTGGGCAACGGAGTCTGGGGGTGGTACGAGGTGGTCCTGGGCCGCCAGGTGCCCACACCCAGCTTCGCCGACCTGTTCTTCCTCTGCTTCGCGCCGCCCGCCATCGTGGGACTGCTGGTACTCGCCAAGCGCCCGGTCACGAAGGCCGGTTGGGTCTGTCTCGGGCTCGACGCCTGGCTGATCGGCGGCTCGCTGCTCACGCTGTCGTGGAGCCTCGCGCTCGCCCAGGCCGCCAAGTTCGACGGACCGAGCGTCGCGCACACCGCGCTGTCGCTGGCGTACCCACTGCTGGACATCGCCCTGGTCAGCATGGTGCTCGCGCTGCACTTCAGGCGCTCGTCCGTCAACCGCACCGCGGTGAACACCGCGATCGGCGCGCTCGCCCTCACGGTGATGTGCGACGCCCTGTTCACCTCACCGCTGCTGCACAACAACTACCGCTCGGGCCAACTCCTCGACGCGGGCTGGTTCGCCGGCTCCCTGCTGCTCGCCTACGCCCCCTGGGCCACACCCCGTCATCCGGCGGACGGCGACCGGCGGGCCGGCGACGGGCACACGCGCGTGGTGCACGAACACCTCCCCGGACCGCGCGGCGGCACCCACCAGCACCACGTCCCCGCACCGGGCGGCGAGAGCGGCCGCTATCCGGCCGCCCGGCCCATCGCCGGCTCGCTGGCCGCCCTCACGCCCTATCTCGCCGCCGCCGTCTGCACATTGGGGATCCTCTACAACGTCCTCAACGGCCGCAGCGTCGACCGCGTGGTGCTCCTCACCGGCGGCACCGTCGTGCTCGCCCTCGTGGTGCGCCAGGGCATCATGCTGCTCGACAACATCACCCTCACCCAGGAACTGGCCCAGAAGGAGAACCACTTCCGCTCCCTGGTCCAGGGCTCCAGCGACGTCATCATGATCGCCGCACCGAACGGCATCCTGCGGTACGTCTCCCCGGCCGCCGCCGGGGTCTACGGCCGGCCCGCCGAGGAGCTGGTGGGCACCGAACTGGCGCATCTCATCCACCCGGAGGACCTGGGCTGCGTGGTGCACGAGGTACGCCGCTTCCTCGCCGCGGGACCGCCCGAGGAACCCATCACCCGCATCGAGTGCCGCTTCCGCTCGGGCGACGGCGGCTGGCTGAACGTCGAGTCCACGGTCAACCGCCACCAGGGCGGCCTGATCTTCAACAGCAGGGACGTCACCGAACGCGTGCGCCTGCAGGCCCAGTTGCAGCACAACGCCGAACACGACCCGCTCACCGACCTGCCCAACCGCGCCCTGTTCACCCAGCGGGTCCAGCAGGCGCTGTCCGGCCGCCGCGCCTCCGACCGGGGCGCAGGACTGCGCGGCACGGCCGTCCTCTTCATCGACCTCGACGGCTTCAAGGCCGTCAACGACACCATCGGCCACCAGGCAGGTGACGAACTGCTCGTCCAGGCCGCCCGCCGGCTCCAGGACGCCGTCCGGCACGGGGACACCGCCTCCCGGCTCGGCGGCGACGAGTTCGCGGCCCTGATCGTCGGCGACGGCTCCCGCGACCGCACCGCCAGAGAGCGCCACATCCTGGAGCTCGCCGACCGCCTCAGGGTCACGCTCTCGCAGCCGTATCTCATCGACGGCAACGATGTCCGGGTCGCCGCCTCCATCGGCGTAGCCTTCGCCGAACCGGGCCTCGGCGCGGGCGAGTTGCTGCGCAACGCCGACCTCGCGATGTACCGAGCGAAGGCGGGCGGCAAGGGCCGCGTCGAGCTGTACGCGCCCCAGATGCAGCAGGACGTCGTACGCAAGGCGGAGCTGGCCACGCGTCTGCGGGCCGCGCTGCACGACGGCGAGTTCGCCCTGCTGCACCAGCCCGTGGTGTGCCTTGCGGACGGCCGGATCACCTCGGTCTGCGCGCAGGCGCGCTGGCGGTCCTCGCAGGGGGTGCTGTTCACCCCCGCCGAGTTCCTGCGCGTGGCCGAGGACAGCGACAAGACGCAGGAACTGGGCCGCTGGATCCTGGAGGAGGCGGTCGAACAGGCCGCCGAGCGCACCGCCACGGGCCTGTCCGTGCCCGTGGGCGTCCGGATGAGCGCCCGGCGCCTGCTGGACCGGTCGATGCCGCTGGGCACGATAGAGGCCCTGCTGACCCGGCACGGCCTGCCCTCCGGTGCCCTGGTGATCGAGCTGTCCGACACCGACCCGCTGGTCTCCCTGGACGAGCTGGAGCGGCGGCTGGGCGCGCTGCGCAGGCTCGGCGTCCGGATCGCGCTGGACGGCTTCGGCAGCGGCTACGCGGCGATCACGGCACTGCGCAGGCTCCCCGTCGACGTGCTCAAGCTCGACCGCGGTCTGGTCGAGGGCGTCGTCGAGTCCGCGCGGCTGCACAAGATCACCAGCGGGCTGCTCAGGATCGCCGGCGACCTCGGGCTGCAGTCCGTGGCCGACGGCGTGGATCTGCCGGAGCAGGTCGTGGCGCTGCGCGCGATGGGCTGCACGCACGGGCAGGGCATGGCGTTCTCCGGCCCGCTGGACGAGTACCGGCTGCGCCGGGCGCTCGGCTCGGGCCACTATCCCGTACCGCACGGTCCGGCCGAACCCGCGTTCGCGGGCGGCCTGCGAGAGCCCGTCGGGCGCCCGGGAGGTGAACTGGCCATGGACAGGGGAGCGGGGGTGTACACAGGAGGTGTGCCCGCCGTTCTGGGAGGCGGGAGCGGTCTGCGCTCACATAATGAGACTCCCGTCCCACCGGCTTGACACGTGGTGCGTGCCGGGAGGAGGGTCTGTGCCATGCGCACCCGAATTCTCGTACTTGGAAAGCGCGTCGGCTGAAGCTGGTGACCTCCGGACGGACCCGGAACTCCCAGCGACACACTCCCGGCGCGCTCCCCTCGCTTGCCTTACGGCACGAGGGGTTTTTTGTTGCACAAGTGCCCGTCGCACACCGCTTGAACACCGCACAAACCTCGCAAAAACCCTCAGCATCGAGAAGAGAATGCCGATGACCGAGCAGGCCACCGGGGCCCACCATCCGCAGCCGCGGCCCCGATCCGGAGGACACCAGTCCGCACCCGAGCACGTCACGGGCGCGCAGTCCCTCATCCGCTCTCTCGAGGAGGTCGGGGCCGACACGGTATTCGGCATTCCCGGCGGTGCGATCCTTCCCGCCTACGACCCGCTGATGGACTCCACCCGGGTCCGGCACGTCCTGGTCCGCCACGAGCAGGGCGCCGGGCACGCGGCCACCGGCTACGCGCAGGCCACCGGCAAGGTCGGCGTCTGCATGGCCACCTCGGGACCCGGCGCCACCAACCTGGTCACCCCGATCGCGGACGCGCACATGGACTCGGTGCCGCTCGTGGCGATCACCGGCCAGGTCGCGTCCAAGGCGATCGGCACGGACGCCTTCCAGGAAGCGGACATCGTCGGCATCACGATGCCGATCACCAAGCACAACTTCCTGGTCACCAAGGCCGAGGACATCCCGCGGACCATCGCGGAGGCCTTCCACATCGCCTCCACCGGCCGCCCGGGCCCGGTCCTGGTCGACATCGCCAAGGACGCCCTCCAGGCCCGCACCACCTTCAGCTGGCCGCCCGCCACGGACCTGCCCGGCTACCGCCCGGTGACCAAGCCGCACGCCAAGCAGATCCGCGAGGCCGCCAAGCTGATCACCGCCGCCAAGCGGCCCGTCCTCTACGTCGGCGGCGGCGTCATCAAGGCCCACGCCACCGCCGAGCTGAAGGTCCTCGCAGAACTCACCGGAGCGCCCGTCACCACCACACTGATGGCGCTCGGCGCATTCCCCGACAGCCACCCGCTGCACGTGGGAATGCCGGGCATGCACGGTGCGGTCACCGCCGTCACCGCGCTGCAGAAGGCCGACCTGATCGTCGCCCTCGGAGCCCGCTTCGACGACCGCGTCACCGGCAAGCTGGACAGCTTCGCCCCGTACGCGAAGATCGTCCACGCCGACATCGACCCCGCGGAGATCGGCAAGAACCGCGCCGCCGACGTGCCCATCGTCGGGGACGCCCGCGAGGTCATCGCCGACCTGGTCCAGGCCGTGCAGAAGGAGCACAGCGACGGCCACACCGGCGACTACAGCGCCTGGTGGAAGGACCTCGACCGCTGGCGCGAGACCTACCCGCTCGGCTACGAGCAGCCCGACAACGGCTCGCTCTCCCCGCAGCAGGTCATCGAGCGGATCGGCCAACTCGCCCCGGAGGGCACGATCTTCGCGGCGGGCGTCGGCCAGCACCAGATGTGGGCCGCGCACTACATCCAGTACGAGAAGCCCGCGACCTGGCTCAACTCCGGTGGCGCCGGGACGATGGGCTACGCGGTCCCGGCCGCGATGGGCGCCAAGGCCGGCGCGCCGGAGCAGACGGTCTGGGCGATCGACGGCGACGGCTGCTTCCAGATGACCAATCAGGAACTCACCACCTGCGCCCTGAACAACATCCCGATCAAGGTCGCCATCATCAACAACGGCGCCCTCGGGATGGTCCGCCAGTGGCAGACCCTCTTCTACAACCAGCGCTACTCCAACACCGTGCTGCACAGCGGCCCGGACGCGGACGGCAAGCAGCCGAGCGCCGGCACGCGCGTCCCCGACTTCGTCAAGCTGTCGGAGGCGATGGGCTGTTACGCGATCCGCTGCGAGTCCCCGGACGACCTCGACAAGGTGATCGAGGAGGCGAACTCGATCAACGACCGCCCGGTCGTCGTCGACTTCATCGTCCACGAGGACGCGATGGTGTGGCCGATGGTCGCGGCCGGCACCTCCAACGACGAGGTCATGTTCGCCCGGGACGTCCGCCCCGACTTCGGCGACAACGAAGACGACTGAGAGAGAGCCGAGTCAGACCCATGAGCAAGCACACCCTCTCCGTCCTCGTCGAGAACAAGCCCGGTGTCCTCGCCCGGATCACCGCTCTGTTCTCCCGGCGCGGATTCAACATCGACTCCCTCGCCGTCGGTGTCACCGAGCACCCCGACATCTCCCGCATCACGATCGTGGTGAACGTGATCGAGGAACTCCCCCTCGAACAGGTCACCAAGCAGCTCAACAAGCTCGTCAACGTGCTGAAGATCGTCGAACTGGAGCCGGGTTCGGCGGTTCAGCGCGAACTCGTTCTGGTGAAGGTGCGCGCCGACAACGAGACGCGCTCCCAGATCGTCGAGATCGTCCAGCTGTTCCGCGCCAAGACCGTCGACGTCTCCCCGGAGGCCGTCACCATCGAGGCCACCGGAAGCAACGAGAAGCTGTCCGCCATGCTCAAGATGCTGGAGCCGTTCGGCATCAAGGAGCTGGTCCAGTCCGGCACCATCGCGATCGGCCGGGGCGCGCGCTCCATCACCGACCGCTCGCTGCGCGCCCTGGACCGCTCCGCGTAAGACGGTGTGCGGGCGGCCCGGCCGCCCGCATTCCGAGACCCCCGGACTTCGATGACGCCCGCCGTCATACGGTGGGACGCAACACCTGCACTCAAGGAGAGAACCCAAAGTGGCCGAGCTGTTCTACGACGCCGACGCCGACCTGTCCATCATCCAGGGCCGCAAGGTCGCGGTCATCGGATACGGCAGCCAGGGCCACGCCCACGCGCTGTCGCTGCGCGACTCGGGTGTCGACGTCCGAGTCGGCCTGCACGAGGGCTCCAAGTCCAAGGCCAAGGCCGAGGAGCAGGGTCTGACCGTGCTCAACCCGACCGAGGCCTCCGCCTGGGCCGACGTCATCATGATCCTCGTCCCGGACCCGATCCAGGCCCAGGTCTACGAGGAGCACATCGCCCCGAACCTGAACGACGGCGACGCGCTGTTCTTCGGCCACGGCCTGAACATCCGCTTCGACTTCATCAAGCCCCCGGCCGGCGTCGACGTCTGCATGGTCGCGCCCAAGGGCCCGGGCCACCTCGTGCGCCGCCAGTACGAGGAAGGCCGCGGCGTTCCGTGTATCGCGGCCGTCGAGCAGGACGCGACCGGCAACGGCTTCGCGCTCGCGCTGTCGTACGCCAAGGGCATCGGCGGCACCCGCGCCGGCGTCATCAAGACGACCTTCACCGAGGAGACCGAGACCGACCTGTTCGGTGAGCAGGCGGTTCTCTGCGGTGGTACGGCCGCGCTGGTCAAGGCCGGTTTCGAGACGCTGACCGAGGCCGGTTACCAGCCCGAGATCGCGTACTTCGAGTGCCTGCACGAGCTGAAGCTGATCGTCGACCTCATGTACGAGGGCGGCCTGGAGAAGATGCGCTGGTCGATCTCCGAGACCGCCGAGTGGGGCGACTACGTCACCGGCCCGCGGATCATCACGGACGAGACCAAGGCGACGATGAAGCAGGTCCTCGCGGAGATCCAGGACGGGTCGTTCGCCCGTGAGTGGATGGCCGAGTACCACGGTGGCCTGAAGAAGTACAACGAGTACAAGCAGAAGGACGCGGAGTCCCTCCTGGAGACCACGGGTAAGCAGCTCCGCAAGCTGATGAGCTGGGTCGACGAAGAGGCGTAAGTCTTGGAGCCGAGGGGCTGGAGCGAGCGCTCCGGCCCCTTTGTCCAACCCGTCCGATCACGGACGGGTGATCCTTCCGCAGAGGCGCAAGACGCCGTTCGCCGCGCCACTACACTGCCGTACTACATACGCGTCAGGCCCACAGCGTCGTGCGTCTCCAACGCGGCCAGTACCTCCACCGCCTGCGGCCGTCGGGACGGCCGTCCGCACGCAATGGACTTGTGAGGACTCACGTGAGCTCGAAACCTGTCGTACTCATCGCTGAAGAGCTGTCGCCGGCGACCGTGGACGCGCTCGGCCCGGACTTCGAGATCCGGCACTGCAACGGAGCGGATCGAGCCGAACTGCTCCCGGCCATCGCCGACGTCGACGCCATTCTCATCCGCTCCGCCACCAAGGTGGACGCCGAGGCGGTCGCCGCGGCGCACAAGCTGAAGGTCGTCGCACGAGCCGGCGTCGGCCTCGACAACGTCGACGTCTCCGCCGCCACCAAGGCCGGCGTGATGGTCGTCAACGCCCCGACCTCCAACATCGTGACCGCCGCCGAACTCGCCTGCGGTCTCATCCTCGCCACGGCCCGCCACATCCCGCAGGCCAACTCCGCGCTGAAGAACGGCGAGTGGAAGCGCAGCAAGTACACGGGCGTCGAACTCGCCGAGAAGACCCTCGGTGTCGTCGGCCTCGGCCGCATCGGTGCGCTCGTCGCGCAGCGCATGTCCGGCTTCGGCATGAAGGTCGTCGCCTACGACCCCTACGTGCAGCCCGCGCGGGCCGCGCAGATGGGCGTCAAGGTGCTGACCCTGGACGAGTTGCTGGAGGTCTCCGACTTCATCACCGTCCACCTGCCCAAGACCCCGGAGACCGTCGGCCTGATCGGCGACGAGGCCCTGCGCAAGGTCAAGCCGAGCGTGCGCATCGTCAACGCCGCGCGCGGCGGGATCGTCGACGAGGAAGCGCTGTACTCGGCGCTCAAGGAGGGCCGCGTCGCCGGCGCCGGCCTCGACGTGTACGCGAAGGAGCCCTGCACGGACTCCCCGCTCTTCGAGTTCGACCAGGTCGTCGCCACCCCGCACCTCGGCGCCTCCACGGACGAGGCGCAGGAGAAGGCCGGTATCGCAGTGGCCCGTTCCGTACGGCTCGCCCTCGCCGGTGAGTTGGTCCCGGACGCGGTCAACGTGCAGGGCGGTGTCATCGCCGAGGACGTCAAGCCCGGCCTGCCGCTCGCCGAGCGCCTCGGCCGCATCTTCACCGCGCTCGCCGGCGAGGTCGCGGTCCGCCTCGACGTCGAGGTCTACGGCGAGATCACCCAGCACGACGTCAAGGTGCTCGAACTCTCCGCGCTCAAGGGCGTGTTCGAGGACGTCGTCGACGAGACGGTGTCGTACGTCAACGCCCCGCTGTTCGCGCAGGAGCGCGGCGTCGAGGTGCGGCTGACGACCAGCTCGGAGTCGAGCGACCACCGCAACGTGGTCGTCGTGCGCGGCACCCTCGGCAGCGGCGAGGAGGTCTCCGTCTCCGGCACGCTGGCCGGCCCGAAGAACCTCCAGAAGATCGTGGCCGTCGGCGAGTACGACGTCGACCTCGCGCTCGCCGACCACATGGTCGTCCTGCGGTACGAGGACCGTCCCGGCGTCGTCGGCACGGTGGGCCGCATCTTCGGCGAGTCCGGCATCAACATCGCCGGCATGCAGGTGTCGCGGTCCGTCGCGGGCGGCGAGGCGTTGGCCATCCTGACGGTCGACGACACCGTTCCCGCCGGGGTGTTGGGCGAGGTCGAGGTCGAGATCGGCGCGACGTTCGCCCGCTCGGTGAACCTGGTCTGAGGTGGCCGTCGGTCTGGGGGCTGCCGCCCCCAGGCCCCCGCTTCGGCCCTGAACGGGCCTCGTCCTCAAACGCCGGACGGGCTGACCTTGGTCAGCCCGTCCGGCGTTCTGCGTGCCCCTCAGTTGTCATCCACGCGAATCCTTCGCAGCGCCCCCGCCGCCAACACCCCCGCCCCCGCCAGCAGTACCGCCCCCGCGATCGACGCCCCCTGCATCCCGTTGGTGAACGCCTCGCGGGCCGCCGAGGCCAGGGCATCTCCCGTGTGCCCCGGCAGTCGGCCGGCGATGGCCAGTGCGCCGCCCAGCGTCTCGTGGGCCGCCGACGGGGCCGAACTCGGAATGTCGTGGCGGTAGATGGCCGTACCGATGGAGCCGAGGACCGCCATGCCGAGCGCGCCGCCGAACTCCGCGCCCGTCTCCATCAGTGAGGACGCCGAGCCCGCCCGCTCCACCGGCGCGCTGCTCATCGCGAGGTCGGTGATCTGGGAGATGACCATGACGATGCCGGAGGCGAGGACGCCGCAGGCGATCAGGACGAGCCAGAGAGAGTCGGTGCCGGCGAGCGACAGGAGGGCGTAGCCGGCCGCGCCGATCGAGAAGCCCGCGGTGACGACGTAGGCGCGGTTGACGCCTTTCTGGACGAGGCTCGTCGCCAGGGGGGCCGCCATGCCGATCGGCACCGAGGGGAGCAGTGCCCACAGGGCCGCCTCCATCGCGCTCTTGTCGAGCACCGACTGCAGGTACTGCGTGGTGAAGTACGCCGAGCCCATCATGGCGAACGAGGCGATGAGGTTGAGGACGACCGAGGGCGCGAAGCCGCGACCGCGGAACAGGACCCGGTCGATCATCGGCGAGGCCGCGGTGCGCTGGCGGTGGACGAAGAGGGCCGCGAAGAGCAGGCCGACGGCGATCGAGGCGACGTACTGGATGTGCCAACCCTCGGACGGGATCTCCTTGAGGCCGTAGATGACGGGGAGCACGGCGGCCATCGAGAGGGGGACGCTCGGCCAGTCGAAGCGGCCGGGGTTGGGGTCCTTGGACTCGGGGAGCAGGAACGGGCCGATGACCAGCAGCAGCGCCATGGCCGGCAGGTTGATCAGGAAGACCGAGCCCCACCAGAAGTACTGGACGAGTACGCCGCTGAGCACCGAGCCGAGCGCGATCCCTGCGGTCATCACGCCGGACCACAGGCCGATCGCCTTCGCGCGCTGGCCGGAGTCCGTGAACATCGTGCGGATCAGCGCCATGGTCGACGGCATCAGGGTCGCGCCGCCGAGGCCGAGGACCGCGCGGGCCGCGATGAGGGTCTCGGCGCTGTTCGCGTAGGCCGCGATCAGGGAGGCGGTGCCGAAGGCGGCGGCGCCGATCAGCAGGAGCCTGCGGCGGCCTATGCGGTCGCCGATCGAGCCCATCGTCATCAGCAGGCCGGCCAGGACGAACGCGTAGATGTCGAAGATCCACAGCTGCTGGGTGCCGCTGGGTTCGAGGTCGGCGCTGATCGACGGGATGGCGAAGTAGAGGACCGAGACGTCCATCGAGACCAGCAGCAGCGGGAGCATCAGCACGCCCAGCGCGGTCCATTCACGGCGGCCTGCACGTACGGGAGTTGCGGGAGTCGTTGTCATGCCAGGAACTGTACGGGCGTCTTAAACGCTTGTCTAGAACGATTGTGTAATTCGCGTGTCTGGGACGGTTGTATGGATCCGGGGTAGGGTGGCGGACATGGGACACCGTGAGGATCTGCTCGAAGGCGCCAAGCGCTGCCTGTTGGAGAAGGGGTTCGCGCGGACGACGGCGCGCGACATCGTGAAGGAGTCGGGGACCAACCTGGCGTCCATCGGCTACCACTACGGCTCGAAGGACGCGCTGCTCGCGCAGGCCTACCTCGCGCTGGTGGAGCGGACGGCCGACGGCTTCGAAGGGGCCGACGGAGGGGAGGCGGTCGGCGAGCCCGGTTCGCTGGAGCGGTTCCGTGCGGTGTTCTCGAACATCGTCTCCACCATGAGCGAGCCCGGTTCGATGTGGCGGCTCGGCATGGAGGTCATGACCATGGGCGACAAGATGCCCGAGGTGCGCGACCAGTTGACCCGGGCCCAGCGCGAGGGCGGGCGGGGCATGGTCGCGCTGATGACGAGCGTGCCCGAGGAGGAGGTCTCCGACGAGACCGCGGACTCCCTCGGCGGCTTCTACATGACGCTGATCACGGGCCTCATCGCGCAATGGACCTTCGACCCGAAGACCGCCCCGGACGCCGAACGGCTCACCGAGGGTCTGCGTCAAGTACTGGAGGGCGTACGGCGGTAGCGGTGCCGTCGGCGGTGGGGGCGCCGGTGATCCGGCGGTCGCGCAGCGCCGGGGCCAGCGCGCCCAGCATCAGCAGGGCCGTCACGGCGAACGCCCACGGGTACCCGGTGACGCCCGCGAGGACACCGAAGCCCGCCGCGCCTACGCCCATGCCGCCGTCGTAGGCGAGGTTCCACAGTGCGCTGACCGTGCCGTAGGAGGAGGCGGAGACGCGGGCGTACATCAGGGTCAGGGTGGCGTTCTGGGCGAGGCCGAAGCCGGCTCCGAAGACGGCGGCGCCCGCGACGACGGCGATCGCGCTGCCGGTCGCGGCGGTGATCAGCAGGCCGGCCGCGGACAGGAGCAGGCCGGGCAGGACGAGCCGGGCGCTGCCGTGCCGGTCGCCGTAGCGGCCCGAGATCCAGCGGAACAGGGTCGAGGACGCGGGCTGCACGAACAGGGCCACCGCGACCACCCCGGCGGACGCCGACGGGACGGCCAGCGGCAGGAAGGTGACCAGGATTCCGGCGGCCGTCGCGGTGGCCGCGAAGACGATGACGGGCCGGAGCAGGGCGCCCGTGCGCAGTCCCTTGAACACCCCTACCGATTCCTCCGACTTCGGCTGCCGGTCCGGCAGTCCGAGTACGGAGACGATCGCCGCGAGTGAGGCGGCGCCGCCGATAACGGCGACCGTCGTGTACCCGGCGTGCGTGACCAGCCACAGGCCCAGCGGCAGCGCGATCAGCGACGGCACGCCGGATACCACACCCACCAACGCCAGCCCCTCGCCCCGGCGTTCGGCCGGGATCAGCGTGGCGGTCAGGGCGCCGCCCGCGACGATCGTGAGCGCGAAACCGAGTCCGCGGACGAGGCACACGGCCACGATCCAGGCCACGTTTCCGGAGACGGTCAGCACCAGGGCGGGGGCGCCGAGCAGGAAGAGGCCGGCCATCAGGGTCACGCGGTAGCCGAAGCGCGCGACGAGCCTCGGGGTGATCAGTTCGCCGAGAACCGTGGCCGCCATCAGGGAGCCCGTGGCCAGGCCCGCCGCACCTCCGCCGCCCGCCTCGGCCGCGTAGGCGGGCACCACCGACAGCAGCAGGAAGAAGCTGAGACTCGCGCCGATCATGCTGACGAAGCGGAGGAGGAGGGGGCGGCTGAGCAGGGGCGGGCGGACGGGCGCCGGGGCCGGGGCGTCCATCGAGGCCGGGGGCGGGGTGTTCGGCGAGGTCGTCATGCCAATGACGTTAGAGACGGACCGGATCGCCGGTAAGCTCCAATTCCATGCCACTGCAGTGGGCCGGTTTGTCGCCCGAGTTGCTCCTGTCCGTCGACCGGGACGGCGGGGAGCGGTTGTGCGCGCAGGTGGAGCGGCAGTTGCGGGACGCCATCCGCTCGGGCCGGCTGCAGGCCGGCGAACGTCTCCCGTCCTCCCGTGAACTCGCCCGCGAACTGGGCCTGTCCCGCGGCCTCGTGCAGGACTGCTACGCCCAACTCCAGGCCGAGGGCTACCTGGTGACCCGGGTCGGCTCGGCCACCCGCGTGGCGGCCTGCGCGCAGGTGAAGCAGACCCCCGAGGCGCCGAGCCGTAATCCGTCCCCCCACCCCCGCGTCGACTTCCGCCACGGCGTCCCCGACCTCGGCTCCTTCCCGGTCGCGGACTGGCTGTGGGCGACCAGGGAAGCGGCCCGCGCCATGCCGGTCGCGGACCTCGACTACGGGGATCCGCGCGGGAGTTCGGCCCTGCGCGAGATCGTGGCCGGCTATCTGCGCCGGGTGCGCGGAGCCGCCGCCGACCCCGCGCACACCCTCGTCTGCTCCGGCTACGCCCAGGGCCTCGCCCTGACCCTGCGCGTCCTGGCCCGGGCCGGCGTACGGGCCGTGGCGTACGAGGACCCGGGCGGCCCGGCCACGGCGAGGGCGGCGGCGGACGCGGCGGGCCTGGTGGCGGTCCCCGTGCCGGTCGACGAAGCGGGCCTCGATGTAAGGGAGTTGGACGCCACCGGAGCCCGCGCGGTGATCGTGACCCCGGCTCACCAATGGCCGACGGGGGTAGTGCTCGCGCCGGAGCGCAGGCACGAGTTGGTCGAGTGGGCGGCACGCAGGGACGCGTACGTCATCGAGGACGACTACGACGCGGAGTTCCGCTACGACCGCGAACCCGTCGGCGCCATCCAGGGGTTGGCGGCCGACCGGGTGATCTCCATCGGCACGGTGAGCAAGTCCCTGGCCCCCGCCCTGCGCATCGGCTGGCTGCTGTCCCCACCCGCGCTCACCGAACCGCTCACCGACCTCAAGAACATCGCCGACCGCGGCTCACCCACCCTCGACCAGCTCGCCCTCGCCCGTCTGATCGAGTCCGGCCGCTACGACCGCCACCTGCGCCGCATGCGCACCCTGTACGCGCCCCGCCGCACCGCCCTGGTCGACGCCCTCGCCCAACACGCCCCGGCCGTACGCCTGTCGGGCCTCGCGGCAGGCTTCCACGCGGTGGCCCACCTCGCGCCGGACACGGAGGAGGAGACGGTCGTGACCCGGGCCCGCGCGCGAGGAGTCGGCCTGTACGGCATGAGCGCGTGCCGGACCTCGGGGGCGACGGATCCGCCCCAACTCGTCCTGGGCTTCGGGAATGTGACGGACCGTGGGATCGAGGAGGGCGTCACCGCGGTGGCGGATCTGCTTCAGCCGACGAGGAGTTGACGGACGGCGTCAGTGGGCAAGCAGTTGACGGACTGCGGTCGCGGCATCCGGTGCGACCCGCGTAGGCCCGTACCCCGCTTCCGTCCACGACCGTCCGCCCGACACCCAGACGCTGGGCACGCCCACACCCGATGCCCCGAGAACGTCGGCGTGCGCGGAGTCGCCGATCATCCAGGCGCCGTTCAGGGACGCCCCGACGATGTCCGCCGCCGCGTGGAAGATCTCCGGTGCGGGCTTCTTCCGGCCGACCGCCTCGGAGATCACCCAGCTGTGCACGAGCCGGTCGAGTCCGGTGCGGCGGATCTTCGTCTCCTGCTGGGCGACCCGGCCGTTGCTGACGATCACGCAGGTCCAGCCCGCGGAAACGGCCTCGCGGAGCGCGTCACGGGTGGCGTCGGACAGGGTCACGCGCTCGGCGGCACCCCCGTCGAGCAGCGCAAGGACGGCTGCCGCGAGGCCTTCGGTGCCGTATTCGCCGTAGCCGCCGTTTCCGTCGTATCGCTCGATCATGGCCCGGGCGACCTCATCGCGAGGCGCGTACCCGCTCGCGTCCAGGGTCGTCAGCCAGGCGAGGTCGGCGGTGGGCAGCGCGTGCTCGGTGAGGAAAGCCTCGGCCGCCGAGCGGAACGCGGCGTCGCGGTCGACGAGCGTGTTGTCGAGGTCGATCATCAGCAAGGGCACGGCTACAGCCTCGCCCCCTTCAACCCCATGTGCAGCAACAGCCGGTCCTCCCCGTCGTCCAGGTCCAGCCCTGTGAGCTGCTCCACCCGGGACAACCGGTAGTAGAGGGTCTGGCGGTGGATACCCAGTTCCGCTGCGGTGCGGCCCGCCTGGCCCGCGCAGTCGAGGTAGATCTCCGCCGTGCGGGCCAGTTCGCGGTGGGCGGGGGAGAGGAGGTCGCGTACAGCGGGGTCGTGGGCCGCCTCGGCGGGCAGGGCGGTCAGCAGGCGGTACGGGCCGATGGACGACCACTCGGCGATCGGGCCGAGGCGGGGTTCCGCGAGGGCCGCTCGGGCGGCGGCCGACGCCTGTCGCCAGGCCGCGCCCAGTTCGACGAGCCCGGCGCGGAGGGGTGCGACTCCGGCGGCGGCGCCCGGTGCTGCCCCCGGCCCCCCGGTGGACGCCGTTGCGGCCCCTGCCTGCCCTGCCGCCCCCGCCTGTCCCACCTGCCGTGCCTGCCCCGCCTGTTCCAGCAAGCGGCCCGCCGCCGACGTCGCCGGAGTCAGCAGGTCGGCCGTCCGCAGGCGGACGAGGAGGGCCAGGGACGTGGCCGTCGCTCCCCACGGCATCGTGCAGAGGGCCGTCGCCCCCGGCACCGTACGGACCGAGGGGGCGTCGTTCGGGTCGGCGTAGGGCCACGGGGTCACGCAGACCACCGCGTAGCGGGACTCGGCGCGTGCCCCCAGCCCCGTACGCAGCTCCGCCACCGCCATGTCCAGCTGCCAGCCGCGCTCCGCCGTCAGTACCGCGCGCAGCTCCCGGGTCAGGTCCGCCCCGTGCTGCGCCTCGTCGGCCAGCAGGTCGCCGATCCGGACGGTCACCCGCATGGCCGCCGTCAGCTGGTCCTCGGTGGGTCCTGGTTCGTCCTCCAGGAGCCAGACATAGCCGAGGACGACACCGCGGTGGCGGACGGGGAGGCAGATCCGCCCGCGATAGACCCCCGCCTCGGGGGTGCGCGGGATGCGGACCGGCCCGGTGGCGCGGGTGATGCCGAAGCCCTCGAACCACGTGCGGACCGTGGCCGTGGAGCGCCGGGTCAGGATCGAACGGGTGCGCACGGGGTCCAGCGCGGACGCGTCGAGGTCGCCCTCACTGTCGTACGTACCGAAGGCGATCAGCTCGAAGTCGCGGTTCTCCAGGGTCGCCGGGGCGCCGAGGAGCTCCGAGATCTCGTCGACCAGCTCCTGGTAGTCACCGGTGGAATCGGATGTCACCCGGGCATTCTCCCGCATTCTCGCCGTGCCTTCATACATCTGTCTGAGATCTGCGGCACGGATGCGTGACAGCTGTCGATGGTCGACGATCGGAGGGAACCCTAGGTTTCACGGTGGTCCTGTCTGCTGGTTCTGTGGAGGTGCCCCGTGCTGGGTCCCGTGATTCTCGCCGCCTCGCGCAGCGATCGGATGCGACGCCTGATCTCGGCGGCGCCGGTGACCAAGCAGGTCGTCGACCGCTTCATCCCCGGTGAGACCGTCGACGAGATCGTGCCGATCATCAAGGACCTCACCGACAAGGGTCTTGAGCTGACGATGGACGTCGTCGGCGAGGACATCACCACCCCCGAGCAGGCCGCCGCCGCCCGCGACGCCTATCTGACGCTCGTCGACCGGCTCAAGGAGCTGGAGCTGGGCACGCGGGCCGAGATGTCCATCAAGCTGTCGATGTTCGGACAGGCGCTGCCCGGCGGTCATGAACTCGCCCTCGCCAACGTCCGGCCCGTCGTCGAGGCCGCCGCCGCCATCGGTACGACCGTCACGCTCGACGCCGAGGACCACACCACCCTCGATTCGATGTTCGCGATCCACGAGGAGCTGCGGAAGGACTTCCCGCAGACCGGCTGCGTCATCCAGGCCTACCTCTTCCGCACCGAGACCGACGCCCGCCGCCTCGCCGAGGCCGGCAGCCGGGTGCGGGTGGTGAAGGGCGCCTACAAGGAGCCCGCCGAGGTCGCCTACCAGCAGAAACACGAGATCGACAAGGCGTATGTCCGGATTCTGCGGATCCTGATGGAGGGTTCCGGCTACCCGATGATCGGGTCCCACGACCCGCGCCTCATCTCCATCGCCCAGGAACTCGCCCGGCGCGCCGGCCGCAAGCTCGACGAGTACGAGTTCCAGATGCTGTACGGAATCAGGAGCGACGAGCACCTGCGCCTCGCCGCCGAGGGCCACCGCATGCGCGTCTACACCGCCTATGGCACGGACTGGTACGGGTACTTCATGCGCCGCCTCGCCGAGAAGCCCGCCAACCTCCTCTTCTTCGCCCGCTCGACCCTCACCAAGGGCTGACCGAGGCCGATCGAGGCCGACCGAGGCCGACCAGGGATTGACCCCAACACCCGCTCACGTACAAGGAGTTACGGATCTCATGGACGCTGTGACCCAGGTCCCCACCCCCGTCAACGAGCCGGTGCACGGCTACGCCCCCGGTTCGCCCGAGCGGGCCCGGCTTGAGGCCAAGCTCAAGGAGCTGGCCGAGAACCCGATCGACCTGCCGATGACCATCGGTGGCGAGCGGCGGATGGGCGGCGGCGAGCGCGTCGACGTCGTCCAGCCGCACAACCACAAGGCACGGCTCGGCACTTACGCCAACGCCACCCAGGCCGACGCCCAGGACGCGATCGACGCGGCCCTCGCCGCCGCGCCCGCCTGGCGCGCGATGGCCTTCGACGACCGCGCCGCGATCATCCTGCGCGCCGCCGAACTGCTCTCCGGCCCCTGGCGCGAGACCCTCGCCGCCTCCACCATGCTCGGTCAGTCCAAGACCGCCCAGCAGGCCGAGATCGACTGTCCCTGCGAGCTCGTCGACTTCTGGCGCTTCAACGTCAAGTACGCCCGCGACCTGCTCGCCGAGCAGCCCCCGGCGAACTCCCCGGGCGTCTGGAACCGGCTCGACCACCGCCCGCTCGAAGGCTTCGTCTACGCGATCACGCCCTTCAACTTCACGGCGATCGCGGGCAACCTGCCGACCGCGCCCGCCCTCATGGGCAATGTCGTGGTCTGGAAGCCCTCCCCGACGCAGACCCACGCGGCCGTGCTGCTCCTCCAGTTGCTGGAGGAGGCGGGGCTGCCCAAGGGCGTCATCAACCTCGTCACCGGCGACGGCATCGAGGTGTCGAAGGTGGCGCTTGAGCACCGCGACCTCGCCGCCATCCACTTCACCGGGTCCACCAAGACCTTCCAGTACCTGTGGAAGACGGTCGGCACCAACATCGAGAAGTACCGCTCCTACCCGCGCCTGGTCGGCGAGACCGGCGGCAAGGACTTCCTCGTCGCCCACCCGAGCGCGGACCGGGCGGTCCTGAAGACGGCGCTGACCCGTGGCGCCTTCGAGTACCAGGGTCAGAAGTGCAGCGCCACCTCGCGCGCGTACATCCCGGCCTCCATCTGGAACTCCGGCTTCAAGGAGGAGTTCGCGGCCGAGGTCGACTACCTGACCATGGGTGATGTCACCGACCTCGCCAACTTCATCGGCGCGGTCATCGACGAGCGCGCGTTCGCCAAGAACAAGGCGGCCATCGACCGCGCGAAGGCGGACCCCAACTGCACGATCGTCGCGGGCGGTTCGTACGACGACTCGGTCGGTTACTTCGTCCGTCCGACCGTCGTCGAGTGCAGCGACCCCGACAACGAGGTCTTCCGCACCGAGTACTTCGGCCCGTTCCTCGCCGTGCACGTCTACGAGGACGAGAACTACGACGAGATGCTGACCCAGATGGAGTCGGTCTCCGATTACGCGCTGACGGGCTCGGTCATCTCCAACGACCGTGCGGCGGCGGCCTACACGATGGAGAAGCTGCGCTACGCGGCCGGCAACTTCTACATCAACGACAAGTCGACCGGCGCTGTCGTCGGCCAGCAGCCCTTCGGCGGCGGTCGCGCCTCCGGCACCAACGACAAGGCCGGCGCGCCGCAGAACCTGATGCGCTGGACCCTGACCCGCGCCATCAAGGAGACGCTGGTCGCGCCCACCGACTACGGGTACCCGCACATGGGCTGACCCCATCCCGCACGTGATCGGGCCGGGTCCTTCAGGACCCGGTCCGCACCAATGTCTTGCCCGTGTTGCCGCCCCGCAGCATCAGCAGGAATGCCTCCACGATCCGCTCGAAGCCGTCGACCACCGTCTCGTCGAGCGCGAGGGACCCGTCCAGCAGGCGCGGTACGGCGAACTCGTACAACTCCTCCTGCACATCGGTGTAGTCGCGCACCAGGAAGCCCTCGATGCGCAGGCTCTTCTCCACGACGTCGGCGTGGTTGAACAGCACGGCCGGTGCGTCCGGCGTGTTGTACTGGCCGACCGTGCCGATGCGTACGACCCGCCCGCGATCGCGCAACGCGCCCACCGCCGCGCCCAGATGGTCGCCACCGACGTTGTCGACGAAGAGATCGATGCCGTCCGGGGCCGCCTTGCTGAGGAGCTCGGCCACGGGACCCGAGTGGTAGTCGAAGGCCTCGTCGTAACCCACCTGTTCCGTCAGGTAGTTCACCTTCTCCGTCGAGCCCGCGCTGCCGATCAGGCGGCCCGCGCCCAGCAGTCGGGCGAAGCGGCCGGTCGCCGTGCCGACTCCGCCCGCCGCCGCGGAGACGAACACGTCGTCGCCCTCGCGGAGTCGCGCGATCCGGGTGAGGCCGACGTACGCCGTCAGGCCCGTGCCGCCGAGGACGCTCAAGTACGCGGAGAGGGGCACGCCTTCGTGTCGCGGGAGCCGTCTCACCTCGGCCGGTGACACCACCGAGTGGGTCCGCCAGCCCTTGCGGTGGAAGACGATCTCGCCCTCGGGCAGGGACGGTTCGCGCGAGGCGATGACGCGGCCCAGTGCGCGGCCCTCCAGCGGGGCGTTCAACTCGAAGTCCCCGTCCATCATTTCGCGGTGGTAGGGGTCGACCGACCAGTAGAGGTTCTCGACCACGGCCGTGCCGGGCGCGGGGGAGGGGACGGGCGACTCGGTGAAGCGGAAGTGGTTGGGAGTCGGGAAGCCGGTCGGGCGGGACGTCTGGTGCACGGTGAGGGCGGTCATGGGGGCGACCGTAGGGAGGAATGGCCGACGGGGGCAGGGGGTTGGGTTCATGGGACGGGCGGATCCATGAGCCGCTCGCATAGTGGCAGGTGGTGGCCCAGGTGGACGGTACGGTCGATCTCGCGCCGCAGGAGCTGAGGACGCTGGTCGCCGTGGCCGACGAGGGCGGCTTCTCGGCCGCCGCGATACCGCTCGGGAGCACCCAGTCCGCCGTCTCACACTCCGTGCGCGGGATCGAACGGAAGCTGGGCGTCGTGCTGTTCGAGCGCGGACGCTATGGGGCCCGGCCCACGCCCGCCGGTGCCCGGGCCGTCGCGCACGCGCGGCGCGTGCTGCGGCTGCTGGAGGTGATGGTCGCCGAGACCAGGGGGACGCGGACAGGGCCGGGTACAGGACTTGGGGCGGGCGTCGTCGGCGGGCCGCTCCGCATCGCCGCCTTCCGGAGCGCGGCCCTGCATCTGCTGCCGCCCGTGCTGGAACGGCTCACCGCCGCGCACCCGGCGATCGAGCCGACCGTGCGGGTGGTCCGCGAGATCGGTCCTGGCACCGCCGGTGAGGTGGCCCAGGGCCGTGCCGACCTCGGCATCGCGACCATCGGCACCGGCTCGCCGATCCCGCCGGAGCTGGTGGGTGACGTACTCCTGGAAGAGCCCTACGCGCTCGTGCACCCGGCCGGTCATCCGGCGCCGCGCTCGCTGCCGTTGGTCGACTGGGCCGAGAACTGCTCGTCCTACACGCGCGCGTGGTGGGCCGCGCAGGACTGGATCCCGGCGGCGAGCGTGCGCGCGGAGGACGACGGGGCGGTGCTGTCGATGGTGGGCAGCGGGTTCGGGATGGCGATCATGCCCAGGCTGTCGCTCACCGGAGCGCCGCCCTCGGTCGAGATCACCGATCTCGGGGCGGAGCGGCCGACCCGGACGGTCGGCTATGTGACCACTCCCGAACTCGCGACCACGGCCGCCGTGTGGGCCCTCGTGCGCGAACTGCGGGCCGGGAAGAAATAGCAGGTCAGCGACGTGTCACCCAATCCGCCGTCTCAGATAGTAGGAAGTCCGACTAATTGTGGAGACAGACCGGCCCTCCTCACTTAACTTTGTAGGAGCCGAACGTCTCGCTCGATCAAGCGAATGGCGGTCGTGAGCCGGACACCGTGCAGGCAACCCCTGTGGTCCATTGCTCCGTCGCCCCATCCGGCGTCTCGAATCCCCCCATTCCCGAACTCCGTTGATGTCGAAGGAGTCGATTTCTCATGGCCGAGACGACCGCACGCCGCCGAGTCCGTCACACGTCCCGCACGAGCGAGTCCGACCGCAAGAACGCCGCCGCCGCACTCCAGCGCGCCCTCGACCGCCGGGACAACGGCGGCGAGACGGGCCACTGAGCCGACGCAGATCTTCCGGGCGCTGCTCCTGAGCGCGCGCCCGCGAGCCGGGAGCCGTCGATGAAGCTGATCGGGCTCTTGGCGAGGCGTAACCCCGGGGTTCCGCCC
>NZ_JBSFLV010000036.1:0-81451 GCF_053599215.1 Streptomyces sp. NPDC001002
CTTGTCGCCGCGGCTGTGGTATTCGCCCTTCTGCCTGGTCTTCTGGTCCTGGATCGGCCTGAACGGCCTCGTCCTCAAACGCCGGACGGGCTGAAAGACACAGGCGGAGCCCCCTGCGGGTGGGTGGGGGATCGGGATGGCAGAGCCTTGGCCTCAAACGCCGGACGGGCTGGATTGTGCGGGTCGGTGTTCAAGAGGTGCCGCCTCGTCCTCATGCGCCGGACGGGCTGGGAGGTGCGGGGCGTACCTCGTTTAGTCGGTGTGAATCCTTTCCTTCCCGAGGGCACGATTTTTGTGAGGGGGCGGGGTGCGCATGGACTGGGGCGAGGCCGAACAGTTGGTGCGGGGGGCGCGGCGGGGGTGGCGGGCTGACAGTTTTCTCGGGGGGCTCGGTCGGGGGGCCCAACTCGCCCTGGCCGAGCGGGCGGAGCTCGTGTCCTTCGCTCCTGGTACCGCGCTGATCAGGGAGGGGGATTCCACCACCGATGTCTTCCTGCTCGTCTCCTCCTACGTCAAGGTCACCGCGGCGCTGAGCGGCGGCGGTTGGACCCTCGTCGCCGTGCGGCTCAGCGGGGATCTTGTCGGTGAGCTCGCCGGGATGAGTGGGGCGCCGCGCAGCGCGACCGTCCGAGCCTGTGGGATCGACCCCGTCACGGTGCTGCGGCTCGGGTGGGCCGACTTCGATGCCGTGAAAGAGGCCCAGCCCGAGGTGCTGCGGCGATTACAGGACACCGTCAGCCGCAAGCTGGCGGCAGCCACCCGGCGACGGGTCGACTTCCATCACCGGTCCCCCACCGTGCGGTTGGCCCGCGTGCTGGTCGAAATGGCCGACGACTTCGGGCAGTCGGTGCGTGGACGCGAGGTCATCCTTCCGATGGATTTGAAGCACGTGGAGTGGGGCGAGTTGATCGGGGTCTCCGAGAGCACCGCGTACCGTGCCCTCAGAGAACTGCGCGATCTTGTCGACGCGCATCACCGGCGTGTCATCGTCACCGACCTGACGGCACTTCGCGTGATCGCGGACCGGGAATGAGCACAGAGGGACGGGAGTTGAACATGAGCCAACTGGCAACTCCGTGCAGATCTGTGGTATCCCAAGGCTGTCCATAATCTTTTGGACTTCGCGCTCCTGTTCAGGAGAGGTCACACGTACGTTGCACGACAACGCGTCCGAATCGAGTGACGGATTCGGATCAGATTCGGTGTCGAATCTCTTCGACGCTGTGTACTTGAGAGTGGATCTGGGCGACTACAGCCGTTTCCAGGGTCCACAGATGCACGCGGCGCAGGCGGCGCTCTACGGGGCGCATCAGGACGCGCTCGATCAGGTGCCCGACTCGTTGCGCCGCGACTACCTCGGCTTCCAGAAGGACGGCGACGGATACCTGGTCTGGTGGCGCAGCAGCCTGATGAGCCTGGTGGTCTCCCGGTACGCCCCGGCCTTCCAGGAGAGCCTCGCCAAGCGGAACGTCGGCCGTGAGCCCGAGGAACTGCTCCAGGTCCGGCTGGCCGTGGTCACGAGCCTGGCCAAGGACAGCGCCCTGGGCACCGCGGGCGACGGAGCCGTCGAGGCCAAGCGGCTGGTCGACTGCGCGCAGGCGAAACTGCTGCAGAAGGAGTTCCCGGATCAGCAGCTCGTGGTGATCGTCAGCCTGTACGTGTACGAGCAAACGATTCACCTCGGCTGGGCCCCCGGCGTCGAGAAAGACGCCTTCGAACGGGTCGGCGTGATCGACAAGCACGGGAAGAAACGCGACGCCTACCTCACCGCGCCCGGCCGCACCACGGACGAGGTGCACCGGACGGTGAACCCGTCCTTCTTCGCCCGGATGCGGCGACGCTTCGACCGAGGTGTCGTGCCCGGTCTGCGCAAGGTGATGCGCTTGTTCAGGTGCGCGCCCCGGCTGATGCTGGCGACCGTGGCGCTGCCCGCGGCCGTGGCCCTCGCGGCGGTGCTCCTCGTACCCGTGGCGTTCTCCTCGACGCAGGGCAGCGTGAGGACCGACGCCGCATCCCCGCCGGCCTCTCGTCCGCCCGAGCGGCCCGGACCGGCTACCTCACGTTCGCAGGGTGAGCGGCCGCCGCTGACGCCCCAGTCCGCCCCCTCCTCGACGGCCGACGACGACGAGCGCGGCCCGCTCGGCAACGCGGGCCACGGAGGCGTCCTCGCCGCCGACGGGACGGGCGCGTGGCTCGCCGACGAGCAGGACGAGCAGGACGAGCAGGACGAGCAGGGCGAGCAGGATGAGCAGGGCGAGCAGGATGGGCAGGGCGACCAGGAAGGCGGCCGGGACGGGGTCGAACGGGCCTGGCGGCTGGCCCCGGCCAGCGGTGGCGGGTTGCGGCTCACGGCCGGTTCCGACGCCGACCGAGCCCGTGTCCGAGCCCGTGCCCTGGCCCTCTCCCTCGACACCGCATCGGACCGCGTCCTGCTGCTCCCGTTCGTCGACGACCCCGGTCAGGAGTGGTCCGTCGTCCCCGTGCACGGCCACGACGGAACCTTCCGACTGCTCAACTCGGCCCGCACGGACGGCTGTCTGACCGCGCCCGGCGAGGGCGGCGCGCTGACCGTGGAGCCGTGCCGGCCCGGGGACCGTACGCAGGAGTGGACGGCCCGCTGACACCCGCGCCCTCCCCCTTCCGCTCCGGAGCCACCCCGTCATGTGACGGTCGATGCCTGCCGCCGACGCGGGCGGTTCCATCCTGTCGACACGGGAGACGTGGCGGGAGGGCGGCCATGATGACGGACCACGGGGGCACCAGGACGGTCGAGATCGCCGTGACGGCGGGGCTGGGGGCGCTGTCCGCCTTCCAGGGCTATGTGCAGGAGGCCGACGCCAAGGTCAACAGCATGCTGGTGGTGCACACCGGGGGAGTGGTCGCGGTGGTGACCGCCCTCGGTACGGGTGACGGGCGCCGGCACGGGGCGGTCGCCGACGTCGTCCTGGCCCTGTTCGCCCTTACGTTCCTGGTCTCCGGCCTCCATCTCGCCCTGGCGATGCGGCCCCGCCTTGAGGTGCCGCTGCCGCTGAGCCCCTTCGGCTTCATGGGCCTGGACATCCCGCCCGCCGCCGACCCGAACCTGCTCTGCGCCCAACTGTGGGACATGGCCCGCGTGTTGGGAGCCATCGCGCACGCCAAGAACCGCCATCTGCGGCACGCCATGCCCTGGACCGGTCTCATGCTGTGCTTCGGAGTGACGGTGTCGGTGCTCGGCGCGTCGTAGCCGCACCGGTTGGTCCCCTTTGTGATGATTCGGCCGACCGCTCGTCATCTTCGCCGCCATTACCCGGGCGAGAGGGTTTTTGGGCTCCCGTGGTCCGGTGCGTACGGATTCATGGAAGCGTGTCCCGCGCAGACGCCCGGTGTTCAACTCCCGTTCAGCCGTGGGCGGGAGCGTGGCGCCGACCCGAGGTCCGCCACCCTCCACGGCATACTCACCGTCACAGGAGACACCATGTCGCTCAGTCGCAGGGACTTCGCCACAAAATCCGCGGTCACCGGTGCCGGTGTCGCGCTCGCCGGCAGTGTCGGCGCGCTGGCCACGGCACCGAACGCCCTTGCGGCCACGGACGCCGAGGGCGCGGAGGGAGTGTCCGCGGACGACTACGGACACGGCCACGGGCACGGGCACGGCGGAGTCGGCTACGGAGAGCTGATCGCCGACCCCAAGGGCCTGCTCGCGCTGCCCGCCGGCTTCAAGTACCGCGTCATCACCTACAGCGGCCAGACCAAGCTGGAGTCCGGCGAGTTCACGCCCTCCAACCACGACGGCACGTCCACCTTCGACGGCCCCCGCGGCACGACCCTCCTGGTCAACAACCACGAGCTGGCCGGCCCCCGCGCCCAGTGGCCGCACCCGGTCCCGCTCATCGACGGACTCGTCTACGACCCGGCCGCGGCCGGCGGCTGCACGGTCGTCGAGGTCCGCCCCGGCGGCCATGTCGCCGAGTGGGTCGGCATCGCCGGCACCGCCACCAACTGCGCGGGCGGCAACACCCCTTGGGACACCTGGCTCACCTGCGAGGAGACCGAGGACAAGACCGGCACCAACGGCTTCACCAAGGACCACGGCTACGTCTTCGAGGTCGACCCCGCCGACCGCCGGGCCAACAGAAACCCCAAGCCCATCAAGGCACTTGGCCGCTACGCCCACGAGGCCGTCGTCGTCGACCCCAAGCGCGGCCACCTCTACCTGACCGAGGACGCCTCCGGCCCCAACGGTCTCCTCTACCGCTGGACCCCGCCGGAGCACTTCCACCACGGCCGCGGCAAGCTGCGCACCCTCGCCGACGACGCGGGCGTGCTCCAGGCCTTCAAGTGCTTCGACTCCGGCGGCAAGTTCATCGACGACCTCTCCCGCGCCACGAAGATCGGCACGGTCTACGGGGTCGACTGGGTCGACGTCCCCGACCGCGACGCCAAGACCACCTCCGTGCGCAAGCAGTTCGCCGCCGGCGAGGTCACCCGCGCCCGCAAGCTGGAGGGCATGTGGTGGGGTGACGGCGGCACGTACATCGTCTCCTCGTACGCCCGCACCGAGAGCCCCGTCCAGCACGACGGCGCCGTCTGGTTCTACGACCCCAAGCGCCGCACCCTGACCCTCAAGGTCCTGATCGGCGTCAACCCGGACCCGTCCAAGGACGGCAACTTCGACGGCCCCGACAACATCACCGTCTCCCCCTACGGCGGCCTCGTCATCGCCGAGGACGGCGAGGGCATCCAGCACCTGTTCGGCGCGACCGACAGCGGCCGCACCTACCCGATCGCCCGCAACGAACTCAACATCGGCACCGCCGAGAAGCCCGAGTACAGCGAGTTCACCGGCGTGACCTTCTCGCCCGACGGAAAGACGCTGTACGCCAACATCCAGACGCCCGGCATCATGTTGGCGATCACCGGCCCCTGGAAGCGGCAGAAGCGCGGCTAGTTAATTCGGTCGCCCACCATCGACTGTGCCTCCTACTCTGAGATCACAGCAGCACGCACCTCCCGGTGCGAAGGACGCGGTTACTTCTTCTCGAAAAAGAATCCAACACCGCGGCCGGCTTGATCTCGGGAGGCGCAGCTCATGGTGGGTGCCCGGTGCGCAGGCAGCGGATACTTCAGGGATCCAGTCCGTAGTGATACGGGTGCGGGTTCAAATCCCGTCGTCGGCCCTGGGCCGATGTGGCGGAACGGCAGACGCGCTGGTTTATAAGTGCCGTCGCCGACTCCGATCTCGGGCGCCCACCATTGCCGCGCACTCCCTCCGAAAACGCAGTGAATTCGGGGGAATTCAGCATGTCTCGATTCAACAGGAAGTCCGCCCGCGCGCAGCCCGTCTCCCGCGTCACCTCCACCGGCCGGGTGCTCCGTACCTACGAGGGCGGCCGCGGCCGTGAGCGCGACGCGCGCTCCGAGCTCTTCCTCCTCGCGATCGCCAACTTCGTTTCCCAGCAGACCTTCTACGAGTCCGGCACCGACCGCGACGACCGTTACGCGCGGCTCGTGCACCGGCTCGCCGTCGAGGACCCGGCCTGGACCGCAGGGCTGCTCGGCTGGCTGCGCGGCGAGGGCAACCTGCGCACCGCCTCGATCGTGGGCGCCGCCGAGTACGTCAAGGCGCGCCTCGACGCCGGCGTCACCGACGGCCCGTCGAACCGCCAGGTCGTGGCCTCCGTACTGCGCCGTCCCGACGAGCCCGGCGAACTGCTCGGGTACTGGACCTCGCGGTACGGCCGTGCCGTCCCGAAGCCCGTCAAGCGCGGTATCGCCGACGCCGTACAGCGTCTCTACAGCGGCAAGTCGCTGCTGAAGTACGACACCGCGACCAAGGGCTACCGCTTCGGCGACATCCTCAACCTCGTGCACGCGGCCCCGGACCCGGACAAGCCGTGGCAGGGCGAGCTGTTCCGGTATGCCCTCGACCGTCGGCACAACCCGGACACCGCGCTGCCGCCCACGTCGAGCCGGACGCTGGTCGCGCACCGCGAGCTGATGGCTCTTCCGGTCGAGGACCGGCGTGCCGTCGTCCTGTCCGAGGGCGGTGCCGAGCGGCTCGCCGAGGCCGGGGTGACGTGGGAGGCGCTGGCCGGCTGGCTCCAGGGCCCGATGGACAAGGCGGCCTGGGAGGCCGTGATCCCGTCCATGGGTGCCATGGCGCTCGTCCGCAACCTGCGCAACTTCGACCAGGCTGGTGTGTCCGACGAGGTCGCGGAGCGGGTCGCCGCGCGGATCAGCGACCCGGCGGAGGTCGCGCGCTCGCGGCAGTTCCCGTTCCGGTACCTCGCCGCGTACCGTCACGCGCCCTCGCTGCGCTGGGCGTACCCGCTGGAGCGGGCGCTCGGCCACTCGCTGGCCAACGTGCCCGCGCTGCCCGGCCGGACGCTGGTGCTGGTGGACCGCTCGGGCTCCATGTGGGCGCGGCTGTCCGACCGTTCGGAGCTCAACCGGGCCGACGCGGCGGCGATCTTCGGTACGGCGCTCGCGCTGCGGGCGGCGGACGCGGATCTCGTCGAGTTCGGCACGACCAACCGGCGGCTGGACTTCCGCCGGGACGAGTCGGTGCTGAAGATCCTGGACCGCTTCGGCAGCCTGGGCGGCACCGACACCACCTCGGCGATCCGCGCGCACTACCGGGGACAGGACCGGGTGCTGATCGTCACCGACGAGCAGTACGCGTACAACCGGCACGGTGACCCGACCGAGCAGGTGCCGGCGCACATCCCGGTCTACACCTGGAACCTCGCCGGGTACCGGGCGGGCCACGGCCCGTCGGGCCAGGCGAACCGGCACACCTTCGGCGGCCTCGGCGACGCGGCCTTCCGGATGGTTCCGCTGCTCGAAGCGGCCCAGGACGCCGACTGGCCCTGGGCGGCCTGAGCACCGAAGCGTGGCCCGCACTTCATACGGGGGGTGCGGGCCACTTCCATTCCCTCCCATGCCCTCCCTTGCCCCCTCTTGTCCTCGGGGAGATTGACATCTAACATTTCAGTTCATGGAGGCTCTACGACCCGTCCCGCGCACCCTCCTCAGGGACCGCGCCTACGAAGTCATCCGCGACGCCATCGTCGCCGGGGAGATCGAGCCCGGCACCGTGGTGCGCGATGCCGATCTCGCCGAGCGGCTCGGGCTGTCCCGCGCGCCGGTGCGGGAGGCGTTCTCGCGGCTGGTGGACGAGGGACTGCTGGAGAGCAAGCCGCAGAGCTATACGCGGGTGACGCCGGTCGTGGCCGCCGAGGTGCGGGACGCGGCCGCCGTGGTCGGTGCCATGCACGAGTTGGTGACCCGGGTCGCCGTACCCCGCCTGCGGGCGGCGGACCTTGACGAGATGCGCGCGGCCAACGGCCGGTTCGCCCTCGCCGTGACCGGCGGTGACGTGGACGCGGCCCTGCGCGCCGACGACGAACTCCACGACGTACTGGTGCGGGTGAGCGGCAATCGCGCCGCCGCCGCCACCGTCGCCCGCTACACCCCGCTCATCCGCCGCTTGGAGCGACGGCGCTTCGGCGAGGGCGGCTCCTGCCGTTCGGCCGGGCTGCACGAGCGGCTGATCGAGGCCTGCGCGGACGGTGACACCGAGGGCGCGGTCCTGGTCACGGTCGCCATCTGGCACACGCTGGCCGACCTGGCCGACCCGGCAGATCCCGCCTGACCCCGCAGATCCCGCCCGACCCGGAGGCAGCATGTCCCTTTCCTCGTACGACCGTTACCCGCTCCTCTTCGGTCCCTCCCCGGTGCACCCGCTGGAGCGCCTCACCGCCCACCTCGGCGGCGCCTCTCTCTGGGCCAAGCGCGAGGACTGCAACTCCGGTGTGGCGTACGGCGGGAACAAGACCCGCAAGCTGGAGTACCTGGTCGCCGACGCGATCGCCAAGGGCTGCGACACCCTGGTCTCCATCGGCGGGGTGCAGTCCAACCACACCCGTCAGGTCGCGGCCTGCGCCGCCCGCGCCGGGCTCAAGTGTGTGCTGATACAGGAGAGTTGGGTCGAGTGGCCCGACTCCGTGTACGACAAGGTCGGCAACATCCTGATCAGCCGCCTGGCCGGCGCGGACGTGCGGTTGGTGAAGGCCGGGTTCGGTATCGGCTTCAAGGAGAGCTGGGAGCAGGCGCTGCGCGAGGTCGAGGAGTCGGGCGGCAAGCCGTACGCCATCCCGGCCGGCGCCTCCGACCACCCGCTCGGCGGCCTCGGCTTCGCCAACTGGGCCCACGAAGTCGCCCGGCAGGAAGCCGAGTTGGGCGTCTTCTTCGACACCGTGATCGTGTGCTCGGTGACCGGGTCCACCCAGGCCGGCATGGTCGCCGGGTTCCGGGCGATCGAGGAGGCGGGCGGGCGTGAGCGCCGCGTGCTCGGCATCGACGCCTCGGCCAAGCCCGCCGAGACCCGCGAACAGGTGGCCCGCATCGCCCAGGGGACGGGCCGACTGATCGGGGTCGAGCGGGAGTTGACCATAGACGACGTCGAACTCGACGACCGCTATCACGCCGGGATCTACGGCATCCCGGACGAGACCACCCTGGAGGCGATGCGCCTCGCCGCCTGCACCGAGGGCATGGTCACCGACCCCGTGTACGAGGGCAAGTCGATGGCCGGGATGATCGACCTCGTCGCGCGCGGCGAGATCGACCGGGACTCCACCGTGCTCTACGCCCACCTCGGCGGACAGCCCGCGCTGAACGCGTACAGCGCCCTGTTCTAGCGAGCCTTCGCGGCAGCCCTCCCGACCCCCTCGGCCCTCCTGCCGGTGATCACGAACGCCGACACCAGCAGGGCGGTCAGGGCGATCAGCGCGCCGACGCCGAACGCCCGGGCCGAGCCGTGGACGAGGATGTCGGACGGCGATCCGGTCGCGTGCCGGGTCGCCGTGCCGAACACCGTGACCAGGATGGACAGGCCGAGCGTCCCGCCGAGCCACTGGAGGGTCTGGAGCAGGCCCGAGGCGGCGCCCGCCTCGCGGGGCTCGATGCCCGCGAGGATCGTCGCGTTGAGCGGCATGAAGCTGAGGCCGACGCCCATGCCCATCAGCAGCAGCGGACCGGGCAGCCCGGTCACGTAGCCGTCGCCGGGCCGGAGTCGCCACAGCCATGCGGCCGCCACGACGAGCAGGGCCATACCGGTGAGCAGGACCGGTTTCGCGCCGAAGCGGGCCAGCAGGCGCGGTACGAACCGGACGACCGTGAACAGCGCCAGCGTCAGCGGCAGGAAGGCGAAGCCCGCGCGCAACGGGCTGTAGTCCAGGACCCGTTGGCTGATCAGGGTGAGGAAGTAGAACGCGCCGAACATGCCGGCCGGCAGCAGCAGGACGCCCGCGTAGCCGCCCGCGCGGTTGCGGCTCGCGAACAGGTGCAGCGGCATGATCGGTTGGTCGGCGCGGGACTCGACCAGGGTGAAGCCCACCAGCAGGGCCGCCGCCGCGCTGAAGCCCAACTGCGCCTGGAGATCGCCCCAGCCGTCCGACGAGACCCGGATGAACGCGTACACCAGCGAGGTCATCCCGGCGGTGCCGGTGAACGCGCCCGCCGCGTCGAACCGGCCCGCGTGGCGCGGGGTCTCGCCGACGAAGCGGGGGAGCGCCAGGGCCACGGCCGCACCGATCGGCACGTTGATCAGCAGCGACCAGCGCCAGGACGCCCAGGAGGTGAGCATGCCGCCGATGACCAGGCCTATCGAGGCGCCGATGCCGGCCATGGAGGTGTAGATGCCGAGCGCGTGGTGGCGGCGCGGGCCCTCCGGGAAGTTGGTGGTGATCAGGGCGAGGGTGTTGGGTGCGATCAGCGCGGCGCCGATGCCCTGCAGGGCACGGGCCGCGAGCAGCCAGGCGCTGTCGGTGGCCAGTCCGCCGAGCAGCGAGGACGAGGCGAAGAGCAGCACGCCGATCGTGAGCGTGCGGCGGCGGCCGACGATGTCTCCGATCCGGCTGCCCAGGAGGAGCAGTCCGCCGAAGGCGAGTGTGTAGGCGTTGAGGACCCAGGACAGGCCGGTGGGGCTGTAGTCGAGGTTCCTCTGGATGTCGGGCAGGGCGACGTTGACGACGGTGGAGTCGACGCCGACCATCAGATACGCGGTCACGATGACGAAGAGGACGGTGCGGAGCCTGGCGGGCCCGGGTGGCGCGGAGAGAGGATCGGCGGTGGTGGACGGTGCGGACGGGGTGGACATGGAGTTCTCCCGGTCTGGCGTCCCCGGCTGAAACGCGTGCGGGCAGCGCGGACTGCCCGCCGAAGTAAGCGGGGACTGTCTCCGTTTAGTACTCGGTAAGATACGGAGAGAGTCCCCGGTTCGCAAGGAGTATCTGGATGACGCAGGTCAGGCCCATGCGCGCGGACGCACGGCGCAACTACGACCGGCTGCTGAAGGTCGCGGCCGAGGCGTTCGCCGAGCACGGGGAGAACGCGTCGCTCGACGACATCGCCAAGCGCGCGGGGGTCGGCTCGGGGACCTTGTACCGGCACTTCCCGACCCGGCAGGCGCTCCTTGAGGCTGCCTACGTCGAGCGGATCGAGGCGCTCGCGTCCCGCGCGGACGAGATCGCGAAGGAGCTCCCGCCGGGCGAGGCGCTGGTCGAGTGGCTGTACTGGGTCGGCCTCGGCATGATCCAAGTGCGCGGCATGAAGGCCCTGTTGGGCTCCGCGGTCATGGACGGCGGCGAGGCCGCGTTGACGGCCTGCGCGGGCTCGATGAAGGGCGCGGCGCAGCGGCTGGTCGAGGCGGCACAGCGGGAGGGCACCCTGCGCCAGGACGTCGAGCCGATCGAGATCCTGCGGCTGGCCCACGGAGTGTCCACGGCTTCCGAACTGGCGGACGGCCAGGGGAAGTTCATCCGGCGGTATCTGTCGCTGCTGACGGACGGGCTGCGGCCGGGGGCGGCGGGCTGAGCGTCTCGGGCCCCGGAACACGGGAGGGGCGCCCTCGATCCAGGGCGCCCCACGGGTGTCGTACTCCTGCCGTTACAGCGACTGGGCCGCCGGCTTCACCATCCCGCGTACCGTGCGCGACTTCACGAAGTTGCCCATCGCCGTCATGTCCCACTCGCCGGAGAACTGCCGGACGAGCTTCGCCATCATGACGCCCGTCTGAGCCTCGGCGTTGGTGAGGTCGAAGCGGACGAGCTCCTCGCCGGTGGCGGCGTCGATCAGGCGGCAGTACGCCTTGGCGACCTCGGTGAACTTCTGCCCGGTGAAGGAGTTGACCGTGAAGACCAGGCCGCTGACCTCCTGGGGGATACGGCCGAGGTCGACCACGATCACCTCGTCGTCGCCACCGCCCTCGCCCGTGAGGTTGTCGCCGGAGTGCTTGATCGCGCCGTTCAGGATCGACAGCTTGCCGAAGTAGCAGCTGTCGATGTGGTTGCGCTGCGGGCCGTAGGCGATGACCGAGGCGTCGAGGTCGATGTCCTTGCCGCGGTAGGCGGGCTCCCAGCCGAGGCCCATCTTGACCTGGGAGAGCAGCGGGCGGCCGCCCTTGACCAGGGACACCGTCTGGTTCTTCTGGAGGCTGACGCGGCCCTTGTCCAGGTTGATCTTGCCGGTGCCCGGGGCGGGGGCCGCGGGAGCGGGCGGCGCGGCCGGGGGCGGCGGGGTGCGGGACAGCGACGGGGCCGGCGGGGCCACCGGCGTCTGGACCGTCGGCGTGGGCTGCGGCGGGGCGGCCGGCGCCGGGGCCGGCTCCTCCACCGAGACGCCGAAGTCGGTGGCGATGCCCGCGAGTCCGTTGGCGTAGCCCTGGCCGACCGCGCGGGCCTTCCAGGCGCCGTTGCGCAGGTAGATCTCGACGATCACCAGGGCCGTCTCGGAGCCGAGCTGCGGGGGCGTGAACGTGGCCAGCACGCTGTTGTCGTCCGCGCCGCGGATCGTGGCCGTCGGCTCGATGCCCTGGAAGGTCTGGCCCTGGGCGTCCGGGCTGGCGGTGACCACGATCTTCTCGATGCCGGGCGGGACCGCCGCCGTGTCGACGACGATCGCGTCCGGTGCCGTACCGCCGCCCGACCGGTACGTCACACCCGGTCCGTTCGGCTGGTTGTAGAAGATGAAGTCGTCGTCCGAGCGCACCTTGCCGTCGGCGGTGAGCAGCAGGCCCGAAACGTCGAGCCGCACCGGGGCGGCGACGTCCACCGCCACGCGGGCGGTGGAGAGAGGGATGTTCGAGCCGGGGGTCATAGCTGTCATGCCCGGAGAACGAGCGAGGCCGCTTTACTGTTCCCTTACCAAGCGGCCAATCCGCCCGATCCCCGAAAATCCCGGCTCGGATCCCTCACCAGGGCCTTTACAGGCCCCTACGGGACGACGACGATCTTCCGCCCCACGCCCGCCGCGAACTGCTCCAGCGCCTGCGGATACCGCTCCAGCGGGATCCGGTCGCTGATGAAGATCTCCGGGTCCAGGACCCCGTTCGCGAACAGCTCCGCCGCCCGCTCGAAGCTGTGGAGCACCGCCATCGAACCCGTGATGGTGATCTCCTGGTTGTAGATGCGGTACGGGTCGATGGTCACGCGCGTCGCGTAGTCGGCCACGCCGAACTGGAGGAACGTGCCCGCCTTGGACACGCGGTCCAGGCCGTCCTGGATGGCCGCCGCGTTGCCGGTCGCGTCGATCACGACGTCCCAGCCCTGCGGTCGGTCCAGTTCGTCCGGGTTCGCCGCGGAGCCCGAGACCCCGAGGCGTACGGCCGTCTCCAGTCGGGCCGCGTTCAGGTCGACGACGTCCACGCTGGCCGCGCCGGTCCGCTTGGCGAGCTCCAGCATCATCAGGCCCATGGTCCCGGAGCCGTAGATCAGGACGTGCGCGCCCAGGCGTGACTTGAGGACGTCGTAGCCGCGCACCGCGCAGGACAGGGGTTCCACCAGGGCCGCGTCCTGGGTGCGGACGTGCTCGGGGAGCTTCACGCAGTTCGCGACGGGTGCCACCGCGAACTGGGCGGCGCCGCCTGCTGTGGTGACGCCGATCGCGGCCCACCGCTCGCACAGGTTGTTGTGTCCGTCGCGGCAGTAGCGGCACTCGTGGCAGTAGAGCGAGGGGTCGACCGCGACCCGGTCGCCGATCGCCAACTCCGTGACCTGGGTGCCGACCCCGACCACCTGGCCCGCGAACTCGTGCCCCGGCACGATCGGCAGCTTGGGCGCGAACTCGCCCTGGAGGATGTGCAGATCGGTCCCGCAGAGACCGCACGCGGCGACCTCCACGACGACCTCGCGCGGGCCGGGTGTCGGGTCGGGGACCTCGGTGACGACGGCGCGGCCCACGGACTCGATGACGGCGGCCTTCATTTGACGGCTCCCAGCGACAGGCCCTGGACCAGTTTGTCCTGGGCGGCGAACCCCGCGGCGAGCACCGGCAGGGAGATCACGAGCGACGCGGCGCACACCTTCGCCAGGAACAGTCCCTGGCTGGTGATGAAGCCGGTCAGGAAGACGGGCGCGGTCTCCGCCACCACCCCCGTGAGGACTCGGGCGAAGAGCAGCTCGTTCCAGCTGAAGATGAAGCAGATCAGGGCCGTTGCCGCGATGCCCGGCAGGGCGATCGGGGCCACCACGCGCGTGAGGATCGTCGGCAGCCGGGCGCCGTCCACGCGCGCGGCCTCGATCACCGCGACCGGCACCTCGGCCAGGAACGACTGCATCATCCACACCGCGATCGGCAGGTTCATCGACGTGTAGAGGATGACCAGCAGCCAGATGTTGTCCAGCATGTCGGTGTTCTTGGCGAACAGGTAGATCGGCAGCAGACCCGCCACCACCGGCAGCATCTTGGTCGACAGGAAGAAGAACAGGACGTCCGTCCACTTCTTCACCGGCCGCAGCGACAGCGCGTACGCCGCCGGGAGCGCGAGCACCAGGACGAAGAGCGTCGACGCCACCGACGCCACGACCGAGTTGGCCAGCGCCGGCCAGGGGCTCGCGCCGCCGCCGGTGCCGAAGAAGTCGCGGTAGCCGTCCAGGGTGAGCGAGGCGCCGAAGGCGGGCGGGTTCTTCGCCGCGTCCGTCTCCGAGTGGAAGGACGTCAGCGCCATCCAGGCGATGGGCAGGAAGAAGACGATGCCGAGGACCCAGGCGACCAGACCGAGCCCGACTCCCTTGCGGCGGGCGGCGGTTCGTACGGCGACGGAACTCATGCGCGGGACACCTCCTCGCGGAACAGCGACGACACCACGCGCAGCGCGAAGGTCGCGATGATGATCGAGCCGATGACCACCAGGACGCCGGCGGCCGAGGCGAGGCCGTTCTCGTGGGCCTGGTAGAAGGTCTGGTAGACGGTGTAGGGCAGGTTGGCGGTGCCCAGGCCGCCGGACGTGATGGTGAAGACCGCGTCGAAGTTCTGCACGATGTAGATCGAGCCCAGCAGGGCGCCGAGTTCGAGGTAGCGGCGCAGGTGCGGCAGCGTCAGATAGCGGAAGACCTGCCAGTCGCTGGCTCCGTCGACCCGGGCCGCCTCCATCTGCTCGTTGTCCCGGCTCTGCAGGCCTGCCAGCAGGATCAGCATCATGAACGGCGTCCACTGCCAGACCAGCGAGGCCTCCACCGCGAGCAACGGGGTGTTGGAGATCCAGTCCGGCTGCGGCCCGCCGACGTAGTGCAACAGGCCGTTCAGCAGCCCGTATTCGGGGTTGTAGAGCACGTGCTTCCACAGCAGCGCGGCGGCCACCGGGACGACCAGGAAGGGCGCGATCAACAGCGTGCGGACGAAGCCCCGGCCGCGGAACTTGCGGTCCAGGAGCAGTGCGAGCAGCAGCCCGAGGATCAGGCTGACCAGCACCACCGCGACCGTCAGCAGGACCGTCGTCCACACCGAGTGGCGCAGGTCCGGGTCGGTCAGCACCTCCTGGTAGTTGTCGACGCCGGTGAAGTGCCGGGCGTCCGGGTACAGCGCGTTCCAGTCGAAGAACGAGATGACCAGGGTCGCCACGAACGGCAGCTGGGTCACCACGATCATGAAGACCAGGGCGGGCAGCAGCGGGGCCCGGGTGGCCCAGGCGCGCAGCCGGGCGGGGGGCTGGTGGGTGGTGCGTACGGGAGTTGCGGCCAGGGGGGCCGTTGTCGTTGCGCTCATCGCCCCTCGTACTCCTTCGAGATCTTCTCGGCGAGTTTCTGGGCCTTGTTCAGGGCCGAGTCGACGGACTGGCGTCCGGCGATGGCCGCGCTGATCTCCTGGGAGACCTTGGTGCCGAGGTCCGTGAACTCGGGGATGCCGACGAACTGGATGCCGGGCGCGGGGCGCGGCTGCACCCCCGGGTCGTCGGGCTTGGCGCCCTCGATGGCCTCCTTCGTCATCTCCTGGAAGGAGGCGGCGGACTTGCGGTAGTCGGCGTTCTCGTACGTCGAAGCACGTTTGCCGGCGGGCACGTTGGGCCAGCCGCTGGTCTCGCCGACCAGTTCCTCGTACTGCTTGCTGGACGCCCAGGAGACGAACTTCCAGGCCTTGTCCGGGTTGCGGGACGCCTTCTGGATGCCCCAGGCCCAGGTGTAGAGCCAGCCGGAGGAGTCGGTCTTCTCGACCGGCGCCGGGGCGTAGCCGAGCTTGCCCTTGACGGGGGAGTCCGAGGCCTCCAGGGAGCCGGCCGCGCTGGTGGCGTCGTACCACATGGCGACCTTGCCCTGGGTCATGTTGTTCAGGCACTCGGCGAAGCCGGACTGGGCGGCTCCGGACTCGCCGTGCTTGCGGACGAGATCGACATAGAACTTCGTCGCCTTCTCGAAGGCGGGGGAGTTCAGCTGTGCCTTCCAGTCCTTGGTGAACCAGGTGCCGCCGAAGGTGTTCACGACCGTGGTGAGCGGGGCCATCACCTCGCCCCAACCGGGCAGTCCGCGCAGGCAGATGCCCTTCATGTCGGGCTCGGCGCCGTCCACCTTCGCGGCCAGATCGGCGATCTGGGTCCAGGTGGGGTGGGCCGGCATGGTCAGGCCCTCCTTGGCGAACACGTCCTTGCGGTACATCAGGAAGGACGACTCGCCGTAGAAGGGCTGCCCGTAGAGCTTGCCGTCCTCGGCCGTGAGCGACAGGCGCATCGGCTTGAGGACGTCCTGCTCGTCGTAGCCGGGGTCCTTGGCCACGTACGAGTCCATCTCGTGCAGCCACTCGTTCTTGGCGTAGATCGGGATCTCGTAGTTGCTGAGGGTCGCCAGGTCGTACTGGCCGGCCTGGTTGGCGAAGTCCTGGCTGATCTTGTCGCGGACGTCGTTCTCCGGCAGCACGGTGAAGTTCACCTTGATGCCGGTCTCCTTGGTGAAGTGCGAGGCGGTGAGTTTCTGCAGCTCCACCATCTGCGGGTTGTTGACCATCAGGACGTTGACGGAGTTGCCGCCGGAACCGGACCCGCCTGCCCCGACCCAACAGCCGGAGAGCAGCGGGGCGAGCAGCGTCCCTGCGGCGGCCATGGCGAGCGTGGCTCGCGCGGGCCGTCGTCGGCTCTGGGTTCGCATGGATCGCTCCTGGACGTATGGGGAGAAAGACATATGGGAGGAAGAGGGGCCATCAGGGCATGGATGTGCCCTCAGGTGTGTCAGTTGGACTTTCGGACTGACTAGTGGGGGACTTTCAGACGCGGATGACCTGTGGCCCGAGCAGTGAGTAGCGGTGGGCCTCGGCCGACGGGAGCAGCGTGCTCGTGACGATCGTCTCCAGTGCGCCGATCTCCGCGAACCGGCAGAAGCTGACCGCCCCGAACTTGGTGTGCACGCCCGCGAAGACCGTGCGCCGGGACGCACGGATGGCCTGCGCCTTGACCTCGCTGACCGCGGGGTCGGGAGTGGTCAGGCCGTGTTCGCGGGAGATGCCGTTGGCGCCGATGTAGGCCAGGTCGATGACGAACCCGGCCAGCATCTTGGTGGTCCAGTGGTCGACGGTGGCGAGGGTGCCGTGCCGGACCCGGCCGCCGAGCAGCAGGACCGAGGTGTTCTCGGACTCGGCGAGCACGCCCGCGACCGGCAGGGACGCGGTGACCACGGTCAGCGGCCGGTCCCTGGGCAGTGCCTCGGCGATGAGCTGGGGGGTGAAGCCCTCGTCGACGAAGACGGTCTCGGCGTCCCCGAGCAGCTCGGCCGCGGCGGCCGCGATCCGGCGCTTCTCGGGTACGTGACTGGTGGCGCGGAAGGCGAGCGTCGTCTCGAACCCGGCGCTCTCCACGGGATACGCCCCGCCGTGCGTACGGCGGACCAGACCGTGGTCCTCCAGGGCGCGCAGATCCCGTCGTACGGTCTCCTTGGCCACGCCCAGTTCGGCGGCGAGCGCGGTGACGTCGACGGATCCGCCGGCACGCGCGGCCCGCACGATCTCCCGCTGGCGTTCTTCCGCCGTTCTCGCTTCCATGGCCGACACCTGCTCTCCACGCGCGCCTTTGCCCGTTCGGGCCCGGTGCGGCCCTTGGAGGAAGTTGTACAGCGGCAGTCCGGCACTGACCAGGTCTGTTGCGGGTCCGATGCTGCCCGTGTGTGCCCGTTTACCGGGCGGAGTGCCCGCCTCGGACCTGCGCGGCAGCCGCCGGAGGCGTGGGAACGGGCACGCCGACTGCCCGAACACCCCGGCGGGCGGGCCCGTTCGGTGCCCGCCCGCCGTCCAGGAGCGTCTCTTTCGCGCCGCCGGTCAGAGCCGGCAGCTGATCTCCATGCCGTCCTCGACGGGAAACGTGACGCTCTCGTAGCCGTTCGCCGGATCACGTACGTGGTCGAGATACGGGCGCAGGTTCGGCAGGTCGACATCGTCGGCCACGACCAGCGTGCCGGGGCGCAGACGCGGCTCCAGCAGGCGCAGGACGGGCAGGCACAGGTCCTTCCAGCCGTCCAGCAGCAGGAGGTCCGGGGGAGTGTCCAGGGCGCCGAGGGTGTCGCGGGCGTCGCCCGGCAGCACGGTGATCAGGTCGTCCAGGCCCGCCTCGGCGAAGGTCGCACGGGCCGCGGCGATCTTGTCCGCGCTGAGCTCCGTGGTCACGACGCGTCCGGCGCCGTTGTCCCGGACGGCCGCGGCCAGGTACAGCGTGGAGATCCCGAAGGACATGCCGAACTCGACCACCGTGGCCGGGCGCACGGCCCTGACCAGGTTGTAGAGCAGCGTCCCGGCCGCGGCCGAGATCGGCATGTAGATCCCGGCCGCCGCGTCGGCCTGCTCCTGGGGCGAGAGGGGCGCGAAGCCGTCGGGCAGGTCCGCGTCCATACGGGCGGAGACGGCGTCGTCCTGCTCGGCGCCCTCGAAGAGGCGGCTGAGCACGGCCTTGATGCGGGGGTCGGCGAGAGAGTGGGTCGGGGTGGGCGTGGGCGTCGTGGAGTCGCTTGGTGTCATGGCGGTCTAGAGTAGACGCAACGTTGCGTCAATTCTAGAAGGAATATCCTCGGCACGGCGATCGGCCGGTGAGGTGAGGGATCGCCAGGGCGAGGGAGACGAGATGGCATCTGTTGCGCGCGCCGAGGAGGCGGGGAACGCCGGCGGACCCGGGCGGCGGCACCACGGCAACCGGCACGGGCGCAGCGAGGAGGCCCGGCAGGCGGTGCTGGAGGCGGCCGACGACCTGCTGGTCGAGAAGGGCTTCGCGGGCGTCACGATGGAGGGCATCGCGGCGCGGGCCGGCGTGGCCAAGCAGACCCTCTACCGGTGGTGGAGCGCCAAGACGGACATCCTCATGGACGCGCTTCTGCAGGACGCCGTCGAGGACCTGACCCCGCCCGACACCGGGGACCTCGGCCGCGACCTGCGCGACTATCTATGGCGACTGGCCGTGTTCCTGGGCGAGTCGGATCCCGGTGCCGTCTTCCGGGCGCTGATCGCGCAGGCGCAGCACGATCCGGCGTTCGCCCGGGAGTTCCGGTCCCGGTGTCTGGAACCGCAGCGCCTCCGTGACCGGGCGCTGCCGCAACGCGCCCTGGACATGGGCCTGTTGCCCGCCGACCTCGACATCGAGGCGGAGACGGACCAGCTCGTGGGCCCGCTCTACTACCGCGTGCTGGTGAGTGGCGAGCCGGTCGGTCAGGCGTTCACCGACGGCCTGGCCGACGCGTTCCTGCGCCGGCACGGGCTCGTCTGACGCGGGTCCTCAATACGGCTGCGGGTGCTCAATACGGCCAGATCGGCGGGTCGTTGACGAAGTGGCCGCCCAGGTAGGCGTGCGCCTCGTTCTCCGGATCCAGCTCGCCCTGGTCGGCGATCAGCTTCTCCGCGTACGGCTCCGAGTCGTCCTGCGGGTCGTAGCCCAGCGCCCGCGCGCTCGAAAGGTCCCACCACAGGCGGGTGTTGGCGGAGGAGCCGTAGACGACGGTGTGTCCGACGTTCTCCGCGGTGAGGGCCGCGTGGAAGAGGCGGGCGCCGTCGGCCGGGCTCATCCACACCGACAGCATGCGCACGCTGGACGGCTCCGGGAAGCAGGAGCCGATGCGCACCGACACCGTCTCCAGACCGTGCCGGTCCCAGTAGAGCTGCGCGAGATCCTCGCCGAAGGACTTGGACAGACCGTAGAAGGTGTCCGGTCGGGGCGGGGTGTCGATCGGGATCAGCGCGCCCGGCTCGTGCGGCGCGGTGCCCTCGGGGCGCGGGGTGAAGCCGACGGCGTGGTTGGAGGAGGCGAAGACGACGCGCTCCACGCCCTCCTCGCGCGCGGCCTCGTACAGGTGGTAGGTCCCCTCGATGTTCGCCTTGAGGATCTTCTCGAAGGGGGCTTCCAGGGAGATCCCCGCGAGGTGGATGATCGCGTCGACGCCCCGCACCGCCTCGCGCAGGGCCGCCCGGTCGGCGAGGTCCGCGGTGATCGCGTCCGGCGCGCCCTCGACGGGGCGCATGTCGAGCAGCCGCAGTTCGTAGCCGTAGGCCGGGAGCAGCTCCCGCATCAGCGTGCCTAGTCCGCCGGCGGCGCCGGTCAGCAGAACGGTGCGGGGAGCGGGCATCCTAGGATCTCCTCGGGCGCATGTGTGGACGGCATTCACATTCATGGACACGCTAAGGATCGCTCACGTGCTTCGTCAAGTGTTGCGCGGAGTCGACGAATCCACTCTCTTTCTGCCTCTTTCCCGTTCCCGTGTTGCTCGGTTGCGCGCTTGACCGGTCCGGAGCAGGCTCCATAGTGTGACGATGTTCAGGGATGTAGACATCGATCAGAAGAACGTACGCGCCTGCATCAGGGAGAGCCCGTGACGCCAGCCCCTCTCGCCGCTCGACTCAGCATCCCCAGCGGGCCGCTGTTCTTCCCCGTCACCGCCTACGGACCGGACGGCTCGGTCGACCTCGACGTGTACCGCGCGCATGTGCGGCGCGGAGTGGAGGCGGGGGCCGCGGCCGTGTTCGCCTGCTGCGGCACCGGCGAGTTCCACGCGCTGACACCCGAGGAGTTCGAGGCCTGCGTACGGGCCGCCGTCGAGGCCACGGACGGGCGCGTGCCGGTCGTCGCGGGCGCCGGCTACGGCACCGCGCTCGCGGTCCGCTACGCGCGTCTCGCGGCCGCGGCCGGGGCCGACGGACTGCTCGCCATGCCGCCCTACCTCGTGGTCGCCGGGCAGGAGGGGCTGCTGCGGCACTACCGGGAGGTGGCCGCCGCGACCGAGCTGCCGGTGATCGTCTACCAGCGCGACAACGCCGTGTTCACCCCGGCCTCGGTGGTCGAACTCGCCCGCACGGACGGGATCATCGGCTTCAAGGACGGGCTCGGCGACCTCGACCTCATGCAGCGGATCGTGAGCACCGTACGCACCGAAGTCCCCGGCGACTTCCTCTACTTCAACGGTCTGCCGACCGCCGAACTGACCCAGCTCGCCTACCGGGGCATCGGCATCACGCTCTACTCCTCCGCCGTCTTCTGCTTCGTCCCCGAGATCGCCCTCGCCTTCCACCAGGCCCTCGCCTCGGGTGACGACACCACCGTGAACCGTCTCCTGGACGGCTTCTACCGCCCCTTCGTCGAACTGCGCGCCCAGGGCCGCGGTTACGCCGTCTCGCTGGTCAAGGCTGGGGTACGGATGCGCGGGCTCGACGTGGGGGAGGTCCGGCCGCCGCTGCACGAACCGGCGGAGGACCATGTGAAGCAGCTCGCCCAGCTGATCGAGCGCGGGTACGCACTCGTCGAGGAGGACATGTGAAGGCGTCGGCGTTCGTCTACCCCTGGGACGTCAACGGGGACCCGGAGGCAGCCGAGTTCATCGCCGGGCTCGGGGTACGGCAGGCGACACTGGCCTCCGCGTACCACTCCACGCGCGCGTTGACGCCCCGCCACCCGCGCCACCGCATCGTCACCGCCGAGCACGCGGCCGTGCTCTACCCGACGGACAGCCGTTGGCAGGGACGGGAGTTGCGGCCGTACCCGGCAGGCGACTGGGCCCCCGGGGACGCGTACGGCGAGGCCGCGGCCGCCCTCGCGGACGCCGGCCTTGAGGTGCACACCTGGGTCGTCCTCGCGCACAACTCCCGCCTGGGCGCGGAACATCCGGACACCTCGGTCGTCAACGCCTACGGCGACCGCTACCCGTGGGCCCCCTGCATCGCCCAGCCCGCCACGCGCGCGTACCTCGTCGACCTGGCCGCAGAGGCGGCGGTCCGCCCCGGCGCGCACGGCACCGAACTGGAGTCCCTGGGCTGGTACGGCCTCCAGCACCTGCACGCCCACGACAAGACCGCCGGGGTCGGCCTCGGCGACGCCGGCCAGTACCTGATGTCGCTCTGCTTCTGCCCGACCTGCCGGGAGGGATACGGCACCCAGGGCGGCCTGGACGCCGACGAACTGGCGGCGGCCGTACGGGAGTCGCTGGAGCCGCTGTGGCGGGGCGCGCCGGACGACGGTGGCTGGGCGGGCGTCGAGAAGCTGCTCGGCGAGGAGAAGGCGACGGCCACGCGCGCGTGGCGTGACGAACGGGCCCGCACGCTCCAGGAGTCGGCGGTCGAGGCGGTCCGCGCCGCTGCCCCCGACGGCTTCCAGGTCCTGCTGCACGCCGACCCGGTGACGTACCACGTCGGCGCGAACGTCGGCGTCGACCCCGCGCACATCCTGACCGTCGCCGACGGCGTGGTCGTGCCCTGCGCGGGCGGCACGGGCCTGCTGACCCCGTTCGCCGAGCAGGGCCGCGAGGGCGCGGTGATCGCCGCGAACTTCACCGTCGTGTCGGGCATGGGCGGCAGCCCGGGGACGCTGGCCGCGGACGCGGCACGCGCGCGTGAGCTGGGGGCGACGGAACTGCGGCTGTACCACGCCGGGTTGGGATCGGACGGTGACCTGGAGGCGGTGCGGTCGGTGCTCGGCGGGTCGTGAGTCAGGCGGCTGTCGACGTCGGACGGTGACCTGGAAGCGGCGTCTCTGGAGGCGGTGCGGTCGGTGCTCGGCAGGTTGTGAGTCAGGCGGCTGTCGACGTCGGACGGTGACCTGGAAGCGGCGTCTTCGGCGTGCGGCGGCTGCGTGCCAGACAGCCGGCCGTCGTCAGCAGCGTCACGCCCAGGATCGCCAACACCAGCCGGTGGTCGGTCACTTCGACCAGGGCCGCGCCCAGCGCAAGCCCGATCACGTTCGGCGTGAACATCAGGGTGTTGGCGGTCGCGGCCGTACGGCCCAGCAGGGCGTCCGGTGTCTCTCGCTGTACGCGGGTCAGCGCGGCGATCAGCACGCAGGGCAGCCCCACCCCGCTCGCCGCGCTGCTCGCGAGGACCACCGCGTCGGCCGGGACCGCCCGGGCCGCCACCGCGAGCCCCGTGAGGGCGATGCCGGCCACCGCGAACCGACGCTCGCCGAGCCGACGCATGAGCTGTCCCCCGGCCACCCCCACGACGACCGAGCCGGCGCCCTGGACGGCGTACAGGACACCGGCGTAGGAGGGCGGCCGGCCCAGGTCGTCGATGACGGCGTAGAGGAGTGATCCGCCGAGGCCCGCGCAGAACATCGTGGCGCCGCCCGCCAGGACCAGGGGGCGCAGCCGGGGGTGCGTCCAGAGATGGCGGGCGCCCTCGGCGGTGCGGGTGCGCCAGTCGGTGGTCGGGCGGCTGGGCTTCTCCTCGCGGACCGGCACGAGTGCGTACACGCCCGCGGCCAGGACGAACGTGAGCGCGTCGAGGAGGGCGACGGCAGGGCCGCCGTACACCGCGAACAGGCCCGCGCCGGCCAGTGGCGCGACCAGCTTCATGCCCTCGTTCGCCGTCATGCGCAGCCCGTTGAAGTCGCCGAGCAGGGACGGCGGGACCGCGGCGGCGACGAGTGCCGACTTGGCCGCGTCATGGACGACGCCCGTGGCGCCGTACACGAACAGGACCGTGTAGAGCAGCCACAGGCGGCCTGGGGAGTCGACGGCGAAGAGGGCGGGCAGGAGGGCGGCCAGGAGGAGGTTCGCGGCGAGCAGCAGGGGTTTGCGGCGGGTGCGGTCCGCGAGCGTGCCGAGCAGGGGGCCGGCGAGGGTGGGCAGCCACATCGCGACCAGGCAGAGCGCGGCCAGTCCGTCCGAGCCGGTCAGTTCCTTGACCCACACACCTGACACCAGCCAGAGCGCTGAGGTGCCGAACCCGGAGACCACGACCCCGGCCAGATACAGCCTCGCGGCGCGGTCGCGCAGGACCCGTGTCACCGTCCATCTCGATGTCGTCATGCCTGGCCATCGTGGGTCTAAGGGGCCGGGGGCGGGATCGGGCAAGTGCCCTATCCGCGGGAGTGGTGGCGTGGGGTGCGATGAGTTTCGGGGGCGGGGACGGTCCACCCTCACGAAGGGATCCGCGCAGCGCGCGACGAGAGCCACGCGTGGATCGCCCCGTGAACCGTGAGGAGCAGTCCATGACCGACCAACCCCTCGACCTCGGCCCTCAGGCCCGCGTGATCGCGCGGCTCGCCGAGGGTGTCAGCGACGGACAGCTGGCGGACCGGACGCCCTGTCCGGAGAGCGCCGTGCGGAACATCCTGGGACACCTCGCCGGACTGTCCGTCGCCTTCCGCGACGCGGGCCGCAAGGAACTGGGCGCCACGACCGACACCAACCCGAACGACGCCGTGCCGGACATCGGGCCCGGCTGGCGCGAGGAGTTGCCCAAGGCGCTGGACGAACTCGCCGACGCCTGGCGCGACCCGGCCGCGTGGACCGGCATGACCCGCGCGGGCGGCCTGGACCTGCCGGGCGAGATCGCCGGTGCCGTCGCCGTCGACGAACTGGTCATCCACGGCTGGGACTTGGCCCGCGCCACCGGCCAGCCGTACGAGCCCGACCCGGCCGCGCTCAGGGTCGCGCACGAGTTCCTGCTCGCCGCCGCCGAGGACCCGAGCAGGGGCGGCGGCATCTTCGGACCGGTGGTCCCGGTTCCGGCGGACGCGTCCCTGCTGGACCGCGCGGTGGGGCTGAGCGGGCGGGACCCGGGGTGGGAGCGCTGAGCCGCGGGGCTCAACCGGATTCATGGTCACGGCCGTTGGACGTACGGCGACACCGACGGGCGGTGCGGGCGCGACCGGACGCGCTGACGGCGGACGAGGGCACGTCGGCCGGATCCGGTGATTCTGCGGGGTCGCCGGACAGGCCCTAGTCCCTGACCTGGATCTCCACTCGGTGGCGCAGATATTCGTCGGGGTGCGTGCGCGCGATGTGGACCGCCTCGGCCACCAGGTCGTGCAGGTCGGCCGGATAGCGGGCGGGGACGAGCGAGAGCAGGGGGAGAATGCAGCGGCGCACGTCGAGGTCCTCGTTCGCGGTGAACTCGCGCAGTGCGGCCTCGCGCCACTCGGCGCTGAGGTCGGCCAGGGCGTCGGGGTCTGCACGGAGCTCGGCCGCCGGTACGGTCTCCTGCCCGGCGTGGCGCCTCACCGGTGCCCACGCCCAGTACCACGCGAGGGCCGCACCGGCTCGCTCCGGGTTCGTTCCCGTCCGCAAGTACGCGATCAGCGCCGTCAGCACCCGCCGACGGCCGAACGCCACGATGGCGGGTTCGACGAACATCCGGTTGTGGCTGGGGTCGGGGTCGAGGACCGCGGTGCGTATCAGCGGGTCGAAGAGCTGCTCCGGCAAGGTCTCCGCTGCGCGCAGGGCGTTGCGGAGGGCGGTCCGCGCCTGCCTGCCCCACTCCCGCTCGTAGGACATCGGAACGGGGAGTTCGACATCGGCCAGCCGGGCCAGTTCCGCCAGTTGCGGATGGAACGTCGCAAGGTGGCCGTGCGGCCGGCCGGGCAACGGTGCGAAGGTCATTCCCGCTCTCCCCCTCCGAGACGTGGTCGCGGCAGCGTAGCCCGGCGATCCCAACTTCCTTTGTCCGAAGCATTGACGAAACATGCGGCCGCTCCTAGCTTCAACGCGTCGTACTTCGTACGTCATATATGAGACGCGATATGTGAGATCCGAGAGGCGCGCATGACCTCTGTGCCCATGCCGATCCCGTCCCGTACGCAGTTCGTGCTGGACGCGATCAAACACCGCATCCTCACCGGGCAGTTGACCCCTGGTCAGCCGCTGGTGGAGACCGAACTCGCCGCACAGTTCGGGGTGTCCAAGACCCCGGTGCGCGAGGCGCTCAAGACCCTGGCCGGTACCGGGCTCGTCGTGATGAACCAGTACAAGGGCGTCACGGTGCGCATGGTGGACGCGGACATGGCGCGCGAGGTCTACGACGTACGGCTGCTGCTCGAACCCGAGGCACTGAAGCGGTCGGTGCTCCGCGGGGCCTCGCTGGCCGCCGCACGCGACGCCCTCACCAAGGCCGACGACGCCACCGACACGGCCGAACGCTCCCTCGCCAACCGGGAGTTCCACCGCGCCCTGTACCTGCCGTGCGGCAACCCGCTGCTGGGCCGGATGCTCGACGAGGTCCGCGACCAGGCCGCCCTCGTCTCCGCCGTCGCCTGGGCCGCCTCGCCCTCCTGGGAGCGGGAGGCCGGCGAGCACCGGGAGATCCTGCGGCTCGCCCTCGACGGAGACGCGGACGGCGCGGCGACCGCGCTGCACGCCCACATCGAGTCGTTCGTGCAACGGGCCTTCCCCGACGCGGAGTCGGAGTCCCAGGGAGAGGGCGGGCGGGCATGACAGCGGCCTACGAGACCCAACGGGCGGCCCTCGCCGATGTCGTGGCGATCCCGGTGACCCCCTTCGCCGAGGACGGCGGCGTCGACCAGGACGCCCACCGGGCCCTGCTGCGCCGCCTGCTCGACGGCGGGGTCCGCATCCTCACGCCCAATGGGAACACCGGCGAGTTCTACGCCCTGACACCCCAAGAGCGGCGCCTCGTCACGGAGTTGACCATCGACGAGGCGGGCGCGCGGGCCGCGATCCTCGTCGGCGTCGGCCACGACGTGCCCACCGCCATCGCCTCCGCACGGCACGCCCAGGACCACGGCGCCCAGATGGTGATGGTCCATCAGCCCGTCCACCCGTACGTCTCGCAGGACGGCTGGGTCGACTACCACCGCGCCATCGCCGAGGCCGTGCCCGACCTGGGCGTCGTCCCGTACATCCGCAACGCCCAACTGCCCGGCGCCCGCCTCGCCGAACTCGCCGACGACTGCCCGAACGTCATCGGCGTCAAGTACGCCGTCCCGGACGCCGCCCGCTTCGCCGCCTTCGCCCGGGACGCGGGACTCGAACGCTTCGTGTGGGTGGCCGGGTTGGCCGAACCGTACGCGCCCTCCTACTTCTCGGCGGGCGCCACCGGCTTCACCTCAGGACTCGTGAACGTCGCCCCGGCCGTTTCGCTGAACATGATCGAAGCGCTTCGATCAGGGGACTACCCAGGGGCGATGAAGGTGTGGGAGCAGATCCGCCGGTTCGAGGAACTACGTGCGGCGAACGGCTCCGCCAACAACGTCACGATCGTCAAGGAAGCGCTTGCGTCCCTCGGCCTCTGCCGCCGTGACGTACGGCCGCCGAGCAGGCCCCTGCCGGAGAGCGAGCGCGCCGAGGTCGCCGAGATAGCCGCCGGGTGGTCCATGTGAAGTCACCGGAAGAGCTCAGAAGCCATCAGTGGTACGGCACCGACGGGCTGCGTTCCTTCAGCCACCGGGCCCGCACCCGCCAGCTCGGCTACCTCCCCGAGGAACACCTCGGCAAGCCCGTGATCGCGATCCTCAACACCTGGTCGGACATCAATCCCTGTCATGTGCACCTCCGTGATCGCGCCCAGGCGGTCAAGCGGGGCGTGTGGCAGGCGGGCGGGTTCCCGCTCGAATTCCCGGTCGCCACGCTCAGCGAGACCTTCCAGAAGCCGACCCCGATGCTCTACCGCAACCTCCTCGCGATGGAGACCGAGGAGTTGCTGCGGTCGTATCCCGTCGACGGGGCGGTCCTGATGGGCGGCTGCGACAAGACGACCCCCGCGCTGCTCATGGGCGCCGCGAGCGTCGACCTGCCGACCGTCTTCGTGCCGGCCGGTCCCATGCTGCCGGGTCACTGGCGGGGCGAGGTGCTCGGTTCCGGCACCGACATGTGGAAGTACTGGGACGACAAGCGCGCAGGCCTCATCGGCGACTGCGAGCTGACCGAACTGGAGAGCGGCCTGGCGCGCTCGCCCGGGCACTGCATGACGATGGGTACGGCGTCCACGCTGACCGCGGCCGCGGAGGTGCTGGGCGTGACCGTGCCGGGCGCGTCGAGCATTCCCGCCGTGGACTCGGGGCACGACCGGATGGCCGCGTCCTCGGGCATGAGGATCGTCGAACAGGTCCACCAGGGGCGACTGCTCTCGTCGATCCTCACCCAGGAAGCCTTCGAGGACGCGGTCACCACAGTCCTCGGTCTCGGCGGCTCCACCAACGCCGTGATCCACCTGATCGCCATGGCCGGCCGGTCCGGTGTCCGACTCACCCTCGACGACTTCGACCGGGTCGCCCGCACGGTCCCGGTCCTGGCGAACGTGCGGCCGGGCGGACAGACGTACCTCATGGAGGACTTCCACTTCGCCGGCGGCCTGCCCGGCTTCCTCTCCCGCATCCCGGACCTGCTCCACCTGGACCGGCCGACGGTCTCTTACGACACCCTGCGCGAGCAGTTGGAAGGCGCCCAGGTCCACAACGACGATGTCATCCGGCCGCGCGACAACCCGGTCGCGCACGAGGGTGGGGTGGCCGTGCTGCGCGGCAACCTCTGCCCGGACGGCGCCGTCATCAAGCACATCGCCGCCGAACCGCACCTGCTCAAGCACACCGGCTCCGCGGTGGTCTTCGACGACTACCGCACCCTGCAAAGCACCATCAACGACCCGGAGTTGGGCATCACCGCCGACAGCGTGCTCGTGCTGCGCGGCTCCGGCCCCAGGGGCGGCCCCGGCATGCCCGAGTACGGCATGCTGCCGATCCCCGACCACCTCCTCAAGCAGGGGGTGCGGGACATGGTCCGGATCTCCGACGCCCGTATGAGCGGCACGAGTTACGGCGCCTGCGTGCTGCACGTGGCGCCCGAGTCGTACGTCGGCGGACCGCTGGCCCTGGTCCGCACCGGGGACACCATCACGCTGGACGTCGAGGGACGCACCCTCCAACTCAACGTGGACGACGAGGAGTTGGCGCGGCGCAGGGCGGAGTGGACACCGCCGCCCGCACGGTACGAGCGCGGTTACGGCGCGCTCTACAACGAACAGATCACCCAGGCCGACACCGGCTGCGACTTCGAGTTCCTGGCCCGGCCGGGCAAAGTGCCGGACCCGTACGCCGGTTGAGCACCACACCTCCCGCACGCCCGCTTCGCATGCCCGTCGAGCAAGCGCTTCCTGCACCTGAACCACACCCGCACTTGCTGCACCCGCCCCACTGGAACGGAGAACAGTCATGGCCCATGCCGCAGCCGTGGCGAAACCGCCCGCGCCACCCCGGCGACGCCGTGCCTCCGCCACGCCCCGCAGGCTGCCCTACCTGCTGATCGCCCCGGCCGCGCTGCTGATGCTGGGCTTCATCGCCTACCCGGTGATCAGCGTCTTCTACTACAGCCTGCAGAACTACAACCCCACCAAGCCGTGGCGCAACGGCTACGCGGGCTTCGACAACTTCGTGCACGCCTTCACCGACGACCCGCAGTTCTGGGACACCCTGACCTTCAGCGCCAAATGGGTGATCGTCGAGGTGGGCCTGCAACTGCTCTTCGGCCTGGCGCTCGCGCTGATCGTCAACCAGACCTTCGTCGGACGGGCCGTCGGCCGCGCGCTCGTCTTCTCCCCGTGGGCCGTCTCCGGCGTACTGACCTCCGCGATCTGGGTGCTGCTCTACAACTCCCAGACGGGCGTGACCCGTTACCTCGCGGATCTGGGCATCGGCTCCTACGGCACGAGTTGGCTCTCGGACACCTCAACGGTCTTTCCCGCGGCCATAGTTGCCGACCTGTGGCGCGGAGTCCCCTTCTTCGCGATCCTCATCCTCGCCGACCTCCAGTCCGTCTCGAAGGACCTGTACGAGGCCGCCGAGGTCGACGGGGCGCGCCGCCTCCAGCAGTTCTGGCACATCACGCTGCCGCACCTCAAGGACGCCATCGTGCTGTCGACGCTGCTGCGCGCGGTGTGGGAGTTCAACAACGTCGACCTGCTCTACACCCTCACCGGCGGCGGACCGGCCGGCGAGACCACGACCCTGCCGCTCTACATCGCCAACACCAGCGTGGACGCCCACAACTTCGGCTACGCCTCGGCTCTGACCACGGTCGCGTTCGTGATCCTGCTCTTCTGCTCGATCGTCTATCTGCGGCTGAGCAAGTTCGGAGGTGGCCAGAAGTGATCACCGAGATCGCACCCGCTCCCGAGCGCGTCGAGCCCCCGCCCACCGGAACGCGCGGCAGGCGCCGCGCCTGGGACGAGGCACCCCGCTGGCAGATCTACGTCCCCCTGTCGATCTACCTGGTCTTCACCCTGATCCCCTTCTACTGGATCCTCCTCTTCGCCCTGCGCCCGGCCGGCTCGACCTCGCTCGTGCCCTGGCCGATGACCTTCGAGCACTTCGAAAAGGTCTGGAACGAGCGGGCGTTCGGCACCTACTTCCAGAACAGCGTGCTGGTCGGCGTCTCCACGCTGGTGATGACGACCCTGGTCGCGCTGGCCGGGGGCTACGCCCTCGCCCGGTTCGACTTCCGGATCAAGCGGACCTTCATGCTCGCGCTGCTGTGCACCCAGTTCGTGCCGGGCGCACTGCTGTTGGTCCCGCTCTTCGAGATCTTCGCCAACCTGCGGATGATCAACTCGCTGTCCAGCGTGGTCATCGCCGAGACCGTCTTCCAGCTGCCGCTGTCGATGATCCTCATCAGCGGCTTCATCCGGAACGTGCCCTACTCCCTGGAGGAGGCCGCCTGGGTCGACGGCTGCAACCGCTTCACTGCCTTCCGGATCGTCGTACTCCCGCTGCTGCGGCCCGGGTTGATCGCCGTCGGCTCCTTCGCCTTCGTGCACGCCTGGAACCACTTCCTGTTCGCCCTGATGTTCCTCTCCGACCAGGGCAAGCAGACCATCCCGGTCGGCCTCAACACCCTGATGAGCGCGGACAGCGTCGACCTCGGCGCGCTCGCCGCGGGCGGCATCATCGCGGCCGTACCCGTCGTGCTCGTGTTCGCCTTCATCCAGAAGTGGCTGATCACCGGCTTCAGCGCGGGGGCGGTGAAGGGATGAGCCGACGACCTACCCTGCACACAAAGATCGACAGCGCAGGGAGAATCCCATGAACAGCATCCCCGTTCCCGTCGTTCTCGCGGGTGCGCGCGGCCACGGCCGCTGGCACGTCGAGAACATCCGCAGGCTCCAGGACAAGGGGCTCGTACGACTCGTCGGGATCTGTGAGCTGACGCCGCTGACCGAGGAGGAGCTCGGGGGTGGGTTCGGTGGCGAACTGCCCGCCCAGTCCGCCGACTTCGGGGCCCTGCTCGACTCCACCGGTGCCCGCGTCGCCGTGATCTGCACGCCGATCCCGACCCACACCGACCTGGCCCTGATCGCCGCCGAGCGGGGCGTGCACCTGCTGCTGGAGAAGCCGCCCGCGCCCTCGTACGCCGAGTTCCGACGGATGGCAGACGGGGTCGCCGCGGCTGGCGTGGCCTGCCAGATCGGCTTCCAGTCGCTGGGCTCGCACGCCGTGCCCGCGATCCGGAAGCTGCTCGCCGAGGGCGCGATCGGGGAGGTCGAGGGCGTCGGCGGGGCCGGCGCCTGGGCGCGCGCGGAGTCGTACTACCGGCGCGCGCCCTGGGCCGGGAAGCGGCGCCTGAACGGCGTCGACGTCGTGGACGGCGTGCTCACCAACCCGCTCGCGCACGCCGTCGCCACCGGGCTCGCCCTGCTCGGCACCACCCGCGCCGAGGACGTCACCGGCATCGAGACCGAGCTGCTGCGCGCCAACGACATCGAGTCCGACGACACGTCGTGCGTCCGCGTGCACACCGCGCACGGCCCGGTCACCGTCGCCGCCACGCTGTGCGCCGAGGAGTCGGGGGAGCCGTACGTCGTGGTGCACGGCAGCGGCGGTCGGATCACCTACTGGTACAAGCTCGACCGGGTGCTGGTGCAGCGGGCGGACCACGGTCCGCAGGAGAGCGAGTACGGCAGCACCGACCTGTTGGAGAACCTGGTCGAGCACCTCACCACCGGCGCCGCCCTGCTGGTCGAACCGGATGCGACGGGCGCCTTCATGAAGGTCGTTGAAGCGATTCGACTGGCCGACGACCCGGCCCAACTGCCCGGCGACGCCTGGTACTTCCGGCCCGACGAGGAGCGCCGGGTGGTGCGCGGCATCGATGGCCTGGTCGCCGCCTCGGCCGACTCCCTCGCCCTCTACTCCGAGTTGGGCGCCTCCTGGGCGCCACCGAAAGAGGTGAGCACATGACGACCGACGACACTCTGGTCCTGCGCGTCGCGGGCCGCCCGGTCGGCCGCTACGTCACCCGGCCCGAACTGCCGGGCGGTCTCTCCCCGCGCCCCCATCTGCACCCCGTCACCACCCTGGCCGGCACGGCGGTCACCGAACTGAGCCCCGCCGACCACCTCCACCACCTCGGCGTCGGTGTCGCCGTTCCCGACGTCGAGGGGCACAACTTCTGGGGCGGCCGCACCTACGTCCGCGACCGCGGCCCGACCGAGCTCGCCGACCACGGCGCCCAGCGCCACGCCTCCTTCCAGCTCCGCGACCCCGACGGTTTCATCGAGGAACTGCGCTGGATCGCCGAGGGAGTCGAGTTACTGCGCGAGCGCCGTACCGTCGCCGCCGTCGAACTCACCGACTCCGCCTGGGCGTTGGACTTCACCTTCTCCCTCACCAACGTCACCCCGGGCCCGCTCTCGATCGGCAGCCCCGCCACCAACGGCCGCCCCGGCGCGGCCTACGGCGGCTTCTTCTGGCGGGCCCGCAAGGAGCCCACCGCCCCCGACGTCTTCACCGCCGACCGCGAGGGCGAGCCGGAGGTCCACGGCACCCGCGCCGACTGGCTCGCCCTCGCCGGGGCGGGCTGGACACTGATCTTCGCCGGCGCCACCGAGCAGACCCGCCGGGACCCGTGGTTCGTCCGTACCGCCGAATACCCGGGCGTCGGCTCGTCGTTGGCGCCCACCGAGCGGCTGCCGGTCCCACCCGGCGAGACCGTCGTACGCCGGGTCGTCACCGTCGTCGCCGACGGCCGCCCGGACCGTGCCGACGCCGCCGCGCTGGTCCGCAAGGCGGTGAGTCAATGACCCCGGAGCCGATTACCCCGGAGCCAATGACCTCGGAGCCGATGGCTTCTGAGACGTACACCAACCCCGTCCTGAACGCCGACTGGTCCGACCCCGATGTCATCCGTGTCGGCGACGACTTCTACCTCACCGCCTCCAGCTTCGGCCGCGTCCCCGGACTCCCGCTGCTGCACTCGCGCGACCTCGTCAACTGGACGCTGATCGGCCACGCCCTCGAACGCCTGCAACCGGCAGGGGAGTTCAGGACACCCCGGCCGGACGGCGGGGTCTGGGCGCCCTCCCTCCGGCATCACGAGGACCGCTTCTGGATCTTCTGGGGCGACCCCGACCACGGCATCTTCCAGATCAACGCCCCCGAGATCAGGGGCCCTTGGAGTCGACCCCACCTCCTGAAGGCGGGCCGCGGACTCATCGACCCCTGCCCGCTGTGGGACGAGGAGACCGGCGAGGCGTACCTGGTGCACGCCTGGGCCAAGTCCCGCGCGGGCATCAAGAACCGCCTCACCGGCCACCGTATGCACCCCGACGGCACCGAACTCCTCGACGAGGGAAAGGTGATCGTCGACGGCGACCGGATCCCCGGCTGGTTCACCCTCGAAGGCCCCAAGCTCCACCGCCACGACGGCTGGTACTGGATCCTGGCCCCCGCAGGGGGAGTGGAGACCGGCTGGCAAGGCGCCCTGCGCGCCCGCGACTTCTTCGGACCGTACGAGGCGAAGGTCGTCCTGGAGCAGCGGGACACCGAGACCAACGGCCCGCACCAGGGCGCCTGGGTACGCACGCCGTCCGGCGAGGACTGGTTCCTGCACTTCCAACAGCGGGGCGCCTACGGCCGGATCGTGCACCTCCAGCCGATGCGGTGGAGTGAGGACGGCTGGCCAGTGGTGGGGAACGATGGTGCACCCGTCGCCGTACACCAGCGCCCCGATCTCCCACATCAACCACCCACCGCACCCGCCACCGACGACGACTTCCCCGGCGGTCGCTTCGGCCGGCAGTGGCAGTGGACCGCCAACCCGCAGCCCGGGTGGGCCACTCAGCACTCCGGCGATGGCCTGCGGCTGGCCTGCGTGCGTACGGCCGACGCGCACGACCTGCGCAAGTTGCCGAACCTGCTGACCCAGCGGTTGCCCGGCACACCGTCCGCCGTCGAGGTCGAACTGCGCCTGCACAGCGAGGAATTGGGCGCGCGAGCCGGACTCGCGGTGCTGGGTGACGCGTTCGGCTGGATCGGGCTCCAGCGGGGCGAGGACGGGGCGGTCCACCTCGTGCACCGGTTCGCCGAGGAGGTCGCCGAACGGGAACGGGACGCGGCCCACCCACGGCTCGCGCCGGAGGGACACGTCCGGATGCGGATCGAGATCGGTGCGGGCGCGCGCTGCCGGTTCTTCTACGACATCGGAGATGGCCCGCGACCTTCGGGGCCCGTCTTCGCCGCCACCCCCTGGCGCTGGACCGGCGCCCTGTTGGGGCTCTTCGCCCTCGCGCCCACCGGTGGCGGCCACGCCGGTGCGGCAACCTTCGCGCACTTCGGCATCGACTCCTTGTAACTCCTCGTAACTCGCCGCCCTCGTAGTCCTGTTGGGAGCCGCAATGACGCAGCACCTGCATGGCAAGCGCTTACTCACTCCGTTGCCTGCCGCCCCCCGTACCCGCAAGTCCCCGTTGGATCCAGAAGAAGAGAGCCGACCGATGAAGTTCAGCATCCGCAGAAGCAGGCGCCTCGCCCTCGCCGTCGCCCTGGGTTCCGTGCTCGCGCTGACCGCCACCGCCTGCGGTGACGACGGCAGCGGGAGCGCGGGGGACAAGGGCGGCGAGGGGTCCGGCAAGGGCGAGATCACCTTCTGGGACAACAACGGCGGTGTCCGCACCGACATCTGGAAGGAGATCATCGCCGACTTCGAGAAGAAGAACCCGGACATCAAGGTCAAATACGTCGGGATCCCGGCGGCCAGCGCCCAGTCCAAGTACGACACCGCCATCCAGGGCGGCGGCCTGCCCGATGTCGGCGGGGTGGGCACCGCGATGCTCGCCGAGGTCGCGGTGCAGGGCGCGTTGGAGCCGCTGGACAGCCGGCTGGCGAAGAGCCCGCTGAAGGGCAAGCTGAGCCAGAACCTGGTGGACGGCAGCCGGGCCGCGGGCGGCGGCGACAAGCTGTACCAGATCCCGACCTCGTCCAACAACGGCACGCTCTGGTACCGGACGGACCTGTTCAAGACCGCCGGGCTGGAGGCGCCGACGACCTGGTCGAACTTCTACGCGGCCGCCGACAAGCTCACGGACAAGGGCAAGAACGAGTTCGGGTTCACCATTCGCGGCGGCGAGGGCTCCATCGCGCCGGCCCTGGACGCGGCGTACGGCCAGAGCGGGATCACGTCGTTCTGGAACGGTGACAAGACGACGGTCAACGACCCAAAGAACGTTGCCGCGTTGGAGAAGTACGTCGCGCTGTACAAGAAGGACACTCCGTCCGCCGACGTCAACAACGACTTCACCAAGATGGTCGCGCAGTGGGACAGCGGCACGATCGGGATGCTGAGCCACAACCTCGGTTCGTACCAGGACCACTTGAAGGCACTGGGCGCGGACAAGTTCCGCGGGCTGCCCAACCCGACGCAGGACGACGGCAGTCGGGTACAGATCTCCAACCCCGTCGACGGGCTGAGCGTGTTCAAGTCCAGCAAGAACAAGGCGGCTTCCTGGAAGTTCGTCGAGTTCGCCCTCTCGCACGAGGAGAACTCCAAGTTCAACGAGTCGGCGGGGCAGATACCGGCCAATACGGAGGCCGCGCAGGACGCGTGGATCCAGTCGGCGGAGCCCACGAAGCTGGCGGCGGAGGCGTTGAACGGCAACGGCACGAAGATTGTGCAGTTGCCGTACTACCTGCCGGACTGGAACACGATCTCCAAGGCCGACAACGAGCCGAACTATCAGAAGGTGTTGCTCGGGAAGATGACGGCGAAGGAATTTCTGGACACGTTGGCCGAGCAGTTGAACGCGGCGCAGGTTGATTGGAAGAAGAACCACTGAGGGTGTGGGTGGTTTCGGTTTCGTGGGGGGTTGCGGGTCCGTTGTGGCTGGTCGCGCAGTTCCCCGCGCCCCTAGAGGTTGGGAAGGTGGACGGTCTTGGTAGTCAGCCGTAGGCGGCTTGGCGTTGCCGCTCTTGGTGCCGTTCCTCTCGTCGGGCGGCGGCCGGAGCGGGGGCGGACTCTCTATATCGCCGGTGATTCCACCGCTGCTCAGAAATTCGCTGACGCCGCGCCTGAGACCGGGTGGGGGATGGCCCTACCGTTCTTTCTCTGGAAGAACGTGGCGGTCGCCAATCACGCCGTGAACGGGCGTAGTTCGAAGAGTTTTGTCGATGAGGGTCGGCTTGATGTGATTCTCTCGGTGATTCGGCCGGGGGATCTCCTGCTCGTCCAGTTCGCGCACAACGACGAGAAGAGTGACGATCCCACCCGCTATACCGAGCCGTGGTCCACGTATCAGGACTATCTGCGGCTCTACATCTCGGGCGCCCGTGCGAAAGGCGCCCGGCCCGTCCTCGTCACTCCCGTCGAGCGGCGGCGGTTCGATGTCGGCGGGAATGCTCTGCCGACCCACGGGGAGTACCCGGCCGCGATGCGTGCGCTCGCCGTAGATGAACGCGTCGCCTTGCTCGATATCCAGGCGCTGTCGCTCGCGCTCTGGCAGGCGCTCGGGGTCGAGGCGACCAAGGCCTACTTCAACTGGACCGACACCGAGCAGGACAACACGCACTTCAATCCGCCGGGGGCCATCGCCGTGGCGCGGCTCGTGGCGCGGGAGTTGGTGCGTGCCCGGATGTTGGGCCGGCGCGATGTCGTCCGGTTGGACGAGGACATCCCCGCTTCCTGGATCACCTGGCCACCCGCATAGCTGAGGAGACCCGCACCATGCACGTACTGAGATGTCATGCACGCGTCATGATCGCGACTGTGGGCTGCACGGCCCTCGTGCTCGCCGTCACCGGGACCGGTACGGCCCAGGCCGCCCACCGGCCCGCCCTCGACCGGCAGGTGCTGCCCGCGAACGACGGCTGGGGCGCCGCGGGCACCGGCACCACCGGTGGCGCCGCCGCCGATGCCGCGCACGTCTACACCGTCCGCGACTGGGACGGCTTCAAGGCCGCGCTCGCCGCCGGTGGCAGCGCGCCGAAGATCATCAAGGTGAAGGGCGTCATCGATGCCGACGGGCCGAGTTGTGCCTCGTTCGAGGTGGCGGGGTATGACTTCGCCGGCTATCTGGCGACGTACGATCCCGCCGTCTGGGGGCATGGCAAGAACCTGGACGGTGAGGCCGACGGCACTCCCGAGGGTCTGCGCCGTGCCTCCGCCGCCAACCAAGATGCCTATATCAAGGCGTCCGTGCCGGCCAACACCACCATCGTCGGCATCGGCAGGAACGCCGGTTTCAGCGGTGCCAGCCTCCAGATCAAGGGTGTCGACAACGTCATCGTCCGCAACCTCAGCTTCGAGAGCCCCCTCGACTGCTTCCCGCAGTGGGACCCGACCGACACCGCCGACGGCAACTGGAACTCCGAGTACGACAGCGCGGTGATCTACGGCTCGACGCATGTGTGGATGGACCACAACACCTTCACCGACGGCGACCACCCGGACAGCACCCTGCCGTCCTACTACGGCCGCATCTACGAACAGCACGACGGTGAACTCGACGTCGTCAGGGGCGCCGACTACGTCACCGCCTCCTGGAACGTCTTCGAGGACCACGACAAGACGATCCTCGTCGGCAACAGCGACAGCGAGTCGACGGCCGTCGGTGACCGAGGGCATCTCAAGGTCACCTTCCATCACAACCTGTTCTCGAACCTCGTCGAGCGTGCGCCCCGCGTCCGGTTCGGCCAAGTGGACTCCTACAACAACCACTTCGTCGCCAACGACGGCTACTCCTACAGCTTCGGCATCGGCAAGGAGTCCCAACTCGTCGCCGAGCACAACGCGTTCACGCTGGCCGAAGGGGTCGGCGCGGGCAAGATCCTCAAGCGGTGGAACGTCTCGCCGCTCACCGCCGACGACAATTACGTCAACGGCGTGGAGACCGATCTGATCGCCGTACACAACGCCGAGATTCCCGCCGAGACCCTTGAGTCCGGGGCGGGTTGGACGCCGACGCTGCGGACCAAGGTCGACTCGGCTAGGGCCGTCCCGCGCATCGTCGACTGCGGTGCCGGTTCGGGGCGCCTGGGCTGATCGGCCCTCTGTACGGGTCCTCCGTACGGGTCCTCTGTACGGGTCCTCCGTACGGCCGTCGACCGGGGCGGCGTGCTGTTCCGCCCCGGTCGCTCCAAGACACGGCTCAGCACCGCTCAACCCAGACATGGCTCAGCACCCCTCAACATCACTCAGTACCGCGAAGGAGCACCCGCATGCCCTCGCATCACCAACGCCTGCTATCCAGAAGGCGGTTCATCGTCGGTGTCGGTGTCGGTGTCGGTGTCGGTGTCGGCGCCGTCGGCATCGCAGCCGGCCTCGCCGCCGTCCCCGCGCACGCGGTCACCGGCCGACCCCGCCCCTTCGGCCGGTACGGTTCCCCCGACCGCCGCCTCACCCCGGGCACCCTGTACGTCGACCCGTTCGGCCGTGGCGACCACACCACCGTCCAGGCCGCCGTCACCGCCGCGACCGGCAGCGGCCGGACCCTCGTCATCGCCCCCGGCACCTACCGGGAGACGGTCGCCGTCGACGCCACCCGCACCGAAGCCACCTGGCTCGGCGCCTCCGAGAACCCCCGGGACGTCGTGATCGTCCACGACAACGCGGCTGGCACCGCCAAGCCGGGCGGCGGCACCTACGGGACCACCGGCTCGGCCACCACGACCGTCCAGGCCGACGGGTTCACCGCCCGCTGGATCACCTTCGCCAACGACTGGCTGCGCGCCGACCACCCCGAGATCACCGCGACCCAGGCCGTCGCCATCAAGGCGCAGGGCGACCGGAGTTCGTTCACCCACTGCCGCTTCCTCGGCCACCAGGACACCCTTTACGCCGACACGCTCGCGCTCGGCACCTTCGCCCGCCAGTACTACGCGCACTGCTACGTCGAGGGTGACGTCGACTTCGTCTTCGGGCGGGCCACCGCGGTCTACGAGGACTGCCACTTCCGGACCCTGAACCGGACCGACCTCGCCTCGACCCCGTACGGCTTCGTCTTCGCGCCCTCCACGGCGGTCGCCAACCCGCGCGGTTACCTGGTGACGGGCGGGCGGGTCAGCAGTGAAGCCCCCTCCGCCGCCTACAAGTTGGCCCGCCCCTGGGTGCCCAGCTCCGACATCACGGCCCGTCCGATGCTCACCGTCCGGGACACCCACCTCGGCCCCGGCATCGACGCGGTCGCGCCCTACGCCAACATGGCGGACGCCTACCCATGGCAGAGCCAGCGGTTCGCCGAGTACCGCAACACCGGCCCCGGCGCCCGGATCACCGTCCCCGCGAACCGGCCCCAACTCGCCCCCGCCGAGGCCGCGTCGGCGACCCGCGAGGCCTATCTGGGCGACTGGACGCCGTGGTTGGAGGGCTGCTGAGATGCGCCGACGCAGTCTGTTGACGGGCATCGCCGGTGGGGTGGTGGGGATCGGCGCGGGGGTGGGTGCCAGCACCGGCCACGCGCTCGCCGCCCCGGTCCGCGCTCCCGCCCCTACCTCCGCTCCCACGTCCGCCTTCGCGAACTCCGCCCGCCGGGTCCTGCACGTCCGCCCTGGCGACTCCGTGCAGGCGGCCGTGGACGCGGTGGACGGGCCCGGCCGGATGATCGTCGTGCATCCGGGGACGTATCGCGAGGTCGTGAACATCACGGCGGACAAAGGGGAGTTGACCCTGCGAGGTGCCACCGGCGATCCCCGCGACATCGTCATCGTCTTCGACCACGCCAACGGCACGCAGAAGCCAGACGGCACGACGTACGGCACGGCCGGCTCCGCCACCTTCACCTCGGCCGCGCCCGGGCTGACCGTCCGGGACCTGACGATCGCGAACGACTGGCTGCGGGCCGACCATCCCGAGATCACCGGGACGCAGGCCGTGGCCGCCTACACCTACGGCGACCGCACGCGCTTCGAGAACGTCCGGCTGCTGGCCCACCAGGACACCCTCTTCGTCGACACGAGCGCGCTGGACGTCTTCGACCGGCAGTACTTCCACCGGTGTTACATCGAGGGCGATGTCGACTTCGTCTTCGGGCGGGCGACGGCCGTGTTCGAGGAGTGTCATTTCCACACCCTCCAACGGGACGTGACCTTCACCCCCAAGGGCATGGTCTTCGCCCCCTCCACCGCCCGGGCCAACCCGTACGGCATCCTCGCCGTCCGCTCCCGGATCACCTCCGGTGCGGAGGACGCCGCGTACAAGCTGGCGCGGCCCTGGGTGCCGTCGTACGAGACGACCGCTTGGCCGTCGCTCGTCGTCCGGGACACCCGGATCGGGCCCGGCATCGACGCCGTGGCCCCGTACATCAACATGCGCGACGCCTACCCGTGGCAGTCGATGCGCTTCCACGAGTACCGCAACACCGGGCCGGGCTCGACGATCACCGTTCCCGAGAACCGGCCCCAACTCACCCGCACCGAGGCCAGGTTGCACACCCCCGCGGCCTACCTCGGTGACTGGCGTCTCTGAAGTCCCCCTCATCCGCGACAGAACGACGAAAGGACCGCACTCCTATGTCTCGTCGTACCGCTCTCGCCCTCGGCACGGCCCTCGCCGTCGGCGCCGGGCTCGCCGTCCTCCCCACCCAGGCCCGCGCCGCCACGGTCGTCGTCGACACGACCGCCGAGCTGACCAGCGCCATCTCAAGTGCCACCGCCGGTACGGTCATTCAGGTGCGCGGCGGCACGTACTACCCGACGGCCACCCTCCAGTCGACGACGAATGGCACGTCGTCCGCGCCCGTCACGCTCACCGCGTACGGCTCGGAGAGCGTGAAGATCGACGGGTCCTCGCTCGCCGCCGGCAGCTGGATCTTCAAGCTGACCGCCGACTACTGGAACGTCTCCAACCTCACCTTCCAGAACTCCCCGGACAGCGCGGTCGTCTGCCAGTCCTGCACCGGCACCAACTGGAACAACGTCAAGACCATCAACGGCGGCGACTCCGGCTTCACGCTCACCGGCGACGGGACCGTGAACAACACCGTCAAGAACCTTGATTCGTACGGCAATTACGACGCCGCCACCCACGGCGAGAACGCGGACGGTGTCGCCATCAAGTTCGGGTCCGGGAGCGGGAACCTGGTCACCGGGGCCCGTCTCTACAACAACTCGGACGACGGGATCGACTTCTGGTCCTTCTCCACCCCGGTCACCGTCGAGCACACCTGGTCCTTCGGCAACGGCTACAACCGCTGGTCCGACTCCGCCTTCGCCGGTGACGGCAACGGCTACAAGCTGGGCGGCGACGGCGAGGTCGTCGCGCACGTCGTCAACAACTCGGCGGCCTGGGGCAACGCCGGCAACGGCTTCACCGAGAACTCCAACACCGGCGCGCTCGTCATCAACCGGACGACCGCGTACGCCAACAGCAAGTGGGGCTACTACTTCGCCACCAGCGCCGCCAAGCTCGGCAAGAACCTCGCCGTGAGCAACGGCGGCGGCGCGGTGAGCAAGGGTTCCTCGGTCACCTCGGCCGGCAACAACTGGGACAGTGGGATCGGCACGCCGTCGTTCATCTCGACGGACGCGTCGAGTACGTACAACGCCCGCAGTTCGAGCGGCACCCTGCCTGCTACGACCTTTCTCACCACAGGCAGTACGACCATCGGCGCGACCATGAACTGAGTCACCGCCCCGGCCGCCCCGGGCGCTTGACCCGTTTTTTACCGGACGGGTCTCGCGCCCGCCAGGGTGACGCGCGTAGAACTACCTTTCATGCATAAGCCACTGCGTCTCGCGGCGATCGCCGCCGCCTGTGCCCTCGCCGGTGCCGGCCTCTACGGAGCCGGTGCCGCCACGGCCGGCCAGTCCACGGCCAACTCCACCCACGAGCCCTACAACATCGGGCTCCTGGTGAAGGACATCGACACCTACTACGGCACGGCGGCCGACGCCAACGGTGTCTACCAGGCGTCCGCGACCAGCCCGTACGCCAAGGATCTGGCGCGGATCGACTCGGCCGCGAAGAAGTACATCGACCAGGCCGCCCGCAAGGCGCACCACAAGGGCGAGAAGCCCGCGGTCGTCTTCGACATCGACGACACGCTGCTGCTCAGCCTCGACTACGAGAAGCGGTACAACTACACGTACAACTCCGCCACTTGGGCCGCCTACGTCAACAAGGCCGACCGCCCGGGCGTCTTCGGCAGCGCCGAGCTGGTGACGTACGCGAAGTCCAAGGGCGTCGAGGTCTTCTACAACTCGGGTCTGAGCGAGGCGCAGCGCACCGCGGCCGTCGACAACCTGAAGAAGATCGGCGCCGATGTGAACCTCGACGCCGGTCACATGTTCCTCAAGGACGCGGCCAACCCGCCCTCGTACCTGAGCGGTTGCGCCACGCCGGGCGCCTGGACCTGCACCACCGTGCAGTACAAGTCCGGCACCCGCAAGCACATCGAGAAGGACCTCGGGTACGAGATCGTCGCCAACTTCGGCGACCAGTACTCGGACCTCGACGGCGGCTACGCCGACAGGACGTACAAGATCCCGAACCCGACGTACTTCGTCAGCTGAGGGTCACTTGACGGATCGCACCGGCCTCACCGACTCCAGGGTCGGCACCACCGGTTCGATGGACCCGTCGGCCGCGAACGTCATGCGGTCGATCGTGGTCTCCCGGTGCATCCCGTCGCCGCCCGCCTTCCCCGGCCCGTTGAGGCCGAACCGGTGGTAGACGATGTACCAGTCGTCGGTGCCGGGGGTGTTCACCACCGAGTGGTGACCGGTGCCGAGGATGCCGTACTCGGGCCGCTTCGACAGGATCGTCCCGCGCTTGGTCCACGGGCCGAGTGGGGACGGTCCCGTCGCGTAGGCCACGTGGTAGTTCTCGCTGCGGGTGTCGTCCTCGGACCACATGAAGTAGTACGTGCCCTCGCGCTTGATCACGAAGGAACCCTCGCGGAAGTTGTCCGGGGTGATGTCCTTCACCTTCGCCGGGTCGTACGACGTCATGTCGGCGTTCAGCGGGACCACGTACCCGTGGCCGTTGCCCCAGTACAGATACGACGTCCCGTCGTCGTCCGTGAAGACGGCCGGGTCGATCATCTGGCCGCTCAGCGAACCGCCTTTTGCCACAAGGGGTTTGCCCAGCGCGTCCTTGAACGGGCCCGCCGGTGAGTCGGCGACCGCGACCCCGATCTGCTGCTCGGCGCAGAAGTAGAAGTAGTACTTCCCGTCGCGCTCGGCGATCGCCGGCGCCCACGCGTACTTGTCCGCCCAGGACACGTCCGGGCCCAGGTCGAGGATGACCCCGTGGTCCTTCCAGTGGACCAGGTCCCGTGACGAGTACGCCTTCAAACTCGTGCTGCTCCAGCCCTGGTTGCCGTCCGTCGTCGGGTAGATCCAGTACTGGCCGTCCAGATAGTGCACGTCCGGGTCGGCGGTGAAGCCCGGCAGCGACGGACTTCGGGTCGGTACCGCCTCCACCGTCCAGACCCGCCTCGTGCCGTCGGCGGCCGTCACCGTGTACCGCTGAGGCTTGCGGAAGTCGCGCCGGGCGCCCGAGCCGGGGCTGATCCGCGCGCCCTCGCCCACGGCGAACTCCGGGGCGAGACGGGCGAGTTCGGTGCCCGGCCGCATCGGCAGCACGACCTTCGAGGCGCTCTCGGTGACGACGGCGTACCCCTTCTGCCCCTTGGCCGTCGCGTCCACGATCGACGTCGGCGTGCTCGGGTAGGCGGCGAGCAGCCGGTCGTACTCCTTCTGCGTCACCGGAAGTACCGTGCCGTGCCGGGGACTTGCGGGCAGTTGGTAGTCGGCGGACGGTGTCCAGTCGCCGGAGTCGAGGTCGGTGGTCTCGAAGGGGACGTACCCGCGACCGCCGTACTCGTCGATGAACAGGTACCACTTCTTCTCGGTGTTGGACTTGAAGACCGTCGGACCTTCGCCGCGGTCGATCGCACCGCTGCCGATGCAGTCGGCGACGAAGTCGTACGAGGTCGAGGTCAGGCTCGTCGACTTCTCGCCGGTGATGAACTTCGAGCAGGGCGAGCTGGAGGACGGGTCGCGCTCGTCCTTGGTGTAGCGGTAGTAGGTGTCCTTGTACTTCACGACGGTCGAGTCGATCACCGAGTACCCGGGGTCGTCCCAGACCTTCGGCTCGCTGAAGGTGCGGAAGTCCTTCGTGGTCGCGTAGAGCATCTTGTTGTACGTCGATCCCGTGTGCCCGGGGTCGTCGTCGGCGTACAGCTTCGACGCCCAGAAGACGACGTACTCGCTAAGCGAGTCGTCCCAATAGGCCTCCGGCGCCCAGGTGTTGCCCGCGCTGTCCGGGGCGACCTTCACCAGGCGCTGGTCGGTCCAGTGGACCAGGTCGGTGGACTCCCAGATCATGATCGACTTGCTGCCGTGCCGCTGGACGTCGTCCCAACTGCCGCTGCTGCTCTGGTACATGCGCAGATCGGTGGCGATCAGAAAGAACTTGTCGCCCTTGGGGGAGCGGATCACGAACGGGTCGCGCAGGCCCTTCTCGCCGATCGTCGAGGTCAGGACCGGCTTGCCCTGGTTCAACTCGCGCCAGTGCAGAGGGTCGTTGCCGCGGCTGAGGGCGTAGCGGATCTGTTCACCGTCGGCGGTGCCCTCGCCGGTGAAGTAGGCGAAGAGATAGCCGGCGTACTTGGGGTGGTTCACGGGCGGGGCTCCTGAGTGGGCGCTGCCGGGCGGCGCGGTGAACAGGGCGAGCAGGAGGGTGAGGCAGGCGACGACCACGGCTCTGGGGCGCATCGGCAATCCTGTCTGAGTGTGGGGGTTTCTGTTGGGTGTTGCGCGCCTTGGGAGTGTCACCAGTGGGAAACAGCACGTCAATCGGTAGACGGGGGAAGTGGGGCGGCGAAAGTTTCGGTTGCTTTCGGTGAGGCGCGGCAACCTCCCCCGGTCCGGCGGCGACTTGATCACGTTCCCCGTCATCCAGGAAAGGACCGGCCAGTGCGGCAGAGCACCGGACGCCACCGCAGGACCAGCACCCTCTCGATCGCGGCGGCGGTGGCCCTCTCCGCCGGAGCCGGCGGTGTCTACCTCGGGCTGTCGAACGGCGACGCCCAGGCGGCCACGACGACGGTCACGGTCTCCACCACCGCCCAGCTGGAGTCGGCCGTCGCGAGCGCCGCCGCGGGCACGGTCATCCAGGTGCGGGCCGGCACCTACTACCCGACGACCACCCTCAAGTCCACTGCGAGCGGGACGAGTTCGAACCGCATCACCCTCCAGGCGTACGGCGGCGAGAAGGTGAAGATCGATGGGTCCAAGCTGCCCGCCGGCTCCTGGCTCGCCGGGATCTACGGCAGCCACTGGACCGTCCAGAACCTCACCTTCCAGAACTCCCCGGCCCAGGGCTTCGTCGTCACCTCGTCCACCGGCGGGATCTTCAAGAACCTCGTCACCGCGGACAACGGCGACTCCGGGTTCACCCTGCGCGGCGACGGCACGGTCGACAATCTCGTGCAGAACCTGGACAGTTACGGCAACTACGACGCCGCCGGACACGGCCAGAACGCGGACGGCATCGCGATCAAGTTCGGCTCGGGCACCGGCAACAAGGTCACCGGAGCGCGCCTCTACAACAACTCGGACGACGGCCTCGACCTCTGGCAGTTCTCCTCGCCGGTCACCATCGAGCACTCCTGGGCCTTCGGCAACGGCAGGAACCGGTGGAGCGACTCCGCCTTCGAGGGCAACGGCAACGGCTTCAAGCTGGGCGGTGGAGGCGTCTCGGTCGCGCATCTCGTCAACGACAACGCGGCCTGGGACAACACCCTCAACGGCTTCACCGAGAACTCCAACGCCGGGGCGATCGCGCTCAACCGCAACACGGCCTACGCCAACACCGAGGCCGGGTTCTACTTCGCCACCGGCAAGGCACGGCTGGCCCGCAACCTCTCCGTGGGCAACAAGGGCGGCCCGGACAAGCTGGGTTCGGCCACCGTATCGGCGGCGAACAACTGGGACGGCGGAGTCACGACCCCCGCCTTCAAGTCGACGGACGCGACGACCGCGTACGGCTCCCGGCAGGCGAGCGGCGCGCTGCCCTCGACCACGTTCCTGACGACGGGTTCCACCGAGATCGGCTCGACGATGGACTAGCCGGGCGGCCCGAAAGGTCGAGCGCCCCGCCGGTCGTCACCGGCGGGGCACTCTGCTGCTGACCGAGGGGGGCTCAGGTCAGCAGGTCCACTGTCCCTCTTTTGGGTGAGGGATGTAGCAGATTCGCTCAGCTGTGCGTGTCTACGTGCTATCAGATGCCCAGAACCTGTCAAAGGTTGCGCCGATCCCGGAAGTTGTCACGAGTCGCCTTCGTCACTTGAGTGACTCGCGAAGTCGCCGCCCACGGACCGCAGTTGGCCCGCCGCCGTGCCCGCGACCGTGTAACCGTCGTCCTTCGCGTCCCGGCCGCCGCGCTCGTGGTTGTACTGCCCGGCGAACACCCACTCGCCCTTGGGGACCGTACGGCCCTCCTTGAGCACCCAGGTGTAGACGAGGAAGCCGTCCCGCTCGGCGACCGTCAGCGTGAAGTCCTGTTCCGGCAGCGAGCGCCAGGAGCCCGCCGTCGACACCCCGCCGGTCTGCGCGACCTTCAACCGGACGGTGAGCGAGGTCAGTTGCGCGGACGTCTTGAGCGTGATGTTGCTCTGCCCCCAGAAGTCGTTGCTGTGCGGGTCCACCGAGCCGTCCGACCACACCGGGCCGTCGCTCTCCCCGGCCGCGTCCGGCAGCACGGGGGAGGAGGAAGTCGGCGTGGCGGAAGGGGTGTCGCTCGCCCGGTGCGACTCCGGTGTCCCGCTCGGCGTCTCCCGCACCGGCGGCACGGGCGCCCGGCTCGTGGCGTCCGGCGACGGCGTGGGCGTCGGGGAGACCGCGACCGTCTGCCGCTGCTGCGGAGCGGCGTCGTCCTTCACCGCGGACGCCACCGCGTAGCCGCCTACCGCCAACATTCCGGCCACCGCGGCCGTCGCGCCCACCACCCGGGCCCAACTCCACACCGGCGGCCGCGTCGAGCGGTGGTCCGGACGGTCCCGCTCGCTCATGCCCCGCTCGATCCGGGCCAACATGCCCGCCCGGTCCGGCTCGTGTGCCTCGGCCGCCTCGTGCAGCCGGGCGCGCAGCTCGTCGTGCACGTCCTGCTGCCTCATCGCTCCCGACCTCCGTTCGCGCCGCCGCGCACCATCGCCGCATGCACCTTCTGCGGCACGCCCTGGGCGCCCAGCAGCCGTTGCAGCTCAGCCATCCCCTTGGACGTCTGGCTCTTCACCGTACCCACGGACACCCCGAGCGCGAGCGCGGTGTCCTTCTCGGAGAGGTCGAACGCGTGCCGCAGCACCACGCACGCCCGCTTGCGGAACGGCAGTCTGCGCAGCGCCTCCTGGACGTCGACGACTCCGGCCACGTCGGGGTTCTCGGTCTGTTCCTCGCGCTGCGACCAGAACAGGGAGATCCGCCGGCGCTCCCGTACCGCGCTGCGGATCCGGGACCGGGCGAGATTGGCGACCACGCCACGGGCGTACGCCACCGGGTGGTCGGCGGCGCGGACCCGGTCCCAGCGGTGCCACAGGGCGAGCAGCGCGTCCGCCGCCAGATCGTCGGCGGCGTCCTTCTCGCCGGTCAACAGGTGGGCCAGGCGGGCGAGTTCGGCGTAGTGCCGTTCGAAGAAGGCGTGGAACTCCGCGGCGGCGGCGTCGTCGACGACTGTCCCCACGGTTCCCCCTTCTGTGTGCATGTCATGGCGATGGCATGTGATGGTAACCGCTTCCATGACGTCACTTGCGCAACTTTGATTCCGTAACACGGAGAAAACCTGTAACACGTGGGACGCGGGAACAATCCAGCCAGCATCCGCACACAGATCATCGGGCAACGAGGAGTTCCGCCATGTCAGAAGCGCAGCAGGTGGCCGACCGGCCGAGTGCCGGACCACCGCCCGCGAACAGTGTCGACAGATACTTCAAGATCTCCGAACGGGGATCCAGCTTCGGCCGGGAGATCCGCGGCGGCTTCGCCACCTTCTTCACGATGGCCTACATCCTCGTCCTCAACCCGATCATCCTCGGCAGTGCGAAGGACAAGTTCGGCCACCAGCTCGACACCGGTCAACTGGTCACCGCCACCGCCCTGGTGGCCTGTGTGATGACGGTCATCATGGGCGTCGGCGGCAACCTCCCGCTCGCCATCGCCGCGGGCCTCGGCCTCAACGCGGTCGTCGCCTTCCAGTTGGCCCCGCTGATGAGCTGGGACGACGCGATGGGCCTCGTCGTCCTCGAAGGCATCCTGATCTGCGTCCTGGTCCTCACCGGGCTGCGCGAGGCGATCATGAACGCCATCCCGCACCAGCTCAAGCAGGCCATCGGCGTCGGCATCGGCCTGTTCATCGCCTTCATCGGCTTCGTCGACGCCGGGTTCGTCAGCCGGATCCCGGACGCCGCGAACACCACCGTGCCGGTGCAGTTGGGCGCTGTCGGCCGGCTCACCGGCTGGCCGGTGCTGGTGTTCTGCGTGGGCGTGCTGCTCACCATCGCGCTGATCGCGCGCAAGGTGAAGGGCGCGATCCTGATCAGCATCGTCACCATGACGATCGTCGCGATCATCATCAACGAGATCGCGGACATCAAGAGTTGGGGCCTGACCACGCCCAAGGTCCCCGACAAGATCGTCGACACCCCGGACTTCGGACTCGTCGGTCACTTCAGTCTGTTCGGCGGCTTCGCGGAGGCCGGTGTCATCACCGCCGTCCTGCTCGTCTTCACCCTGGTCCTGTCGGACTTCTTCGACGCCATGGGCACGATCGTGGGCATCAGCGCGGAGGCCGGACTGCTCGACGACGACGGCAAGGTGCCCGGCATCGGGCGCGTGCTGTTCATCGACGGCGCGGCGGCGGTGGCCGGCGGCCTCGGCTCGGCGTCCTCCAACACCGCGTACATCGAGTCCGCGGCCGGCGTCGGCGAGGGCGCCCGCACCGGCTTCGCCAACCTCATCACCGGCGGCCTCTTCGGCCTCGCGCTCTTCCTGACACCGCTGTTGACCATCGTCCCGCTCCAGGCGGCGGCCCCGGCCCTGATCGCCGTGGGCTTCCTGATGATGACCCACGTCAAGCACATCGACTGGGACAAGTACGAGATCGCCATCCCGGCGTTCCTGACCATCGCCGCGATGCCGTTCACGTACTCCATCACCGACGGCATCGGCGCGGGCTTCCTCGCGTACGTCCTCATCAAGGCGGTCCTCGGCAAGGCCAAGGAGGTGCACTGGCTGCTGTGGGGCGTCTCGGCGCTGTTCCTGGTGTACTTCGCGATCGATCCGGTGGAGCAGATCCTCGGCGTGAAGTAGCGCGAGTAGGCGCGAAGTAGCCCTACGGGTAGGTCAGTTCTTGAGCGCCGCCTCCATCACGGCCTTGGCCACGGGGGCGGCGAGCCCGTTTCCGCTGACCTCCGAGCGGGCCGCGTCGGACTGCTCGACCACGACCGCCACGGCGACCTCCTTGCCGTTGGAGTCGGACTTGCCGTACGAGGTGAACCAGGCGTACGGCGTCTGGTCGTTGTTCTCGCCGTGCTGGGCCGTGCCCGTCTTGCCGCCGACCGTGACGCCGTCGATCTGCGCGTTCGTCCCGGTGCCGTCCTCGACGACCGTCTGCATCGCGGACTGAAGTTGCTCGGCGGTGGTGGAGCTGACGATCTGCTTCGTGTCCGTCTGGTCGTCGTAGTTCTCCAGCACGTCACCGCCGCTGTTGGTGATCTGCGAGACCATGTGCGGCGAGACGAGCTTGCCGCCGTTGGCGATCGCGGCCGACACCATGGCCATCTGGAGCGGCGTCGCCGTCACGTCGAACTGGCCGATGCCCGTCAGGGCCGTGGACGACTTGTCCATGTCGGAGGGGTAGACGCTGGTGTACGCCCTTACCGGGACGTCCAGTTGGCTGTCGTTGAAGCCGAACTTCTCGGCCATCGCCCGCAGTTTGTCCTGGCCGAGATTGAACGCCATCTTCGCGAAGACGTTGTTGCAGGAGTAGCGCAGCGCGGTGCGGATCGTGGCGTTCTCGCAGGGCGCGGAGGTGTTCTCGTTCGCCAGGACCGTGGTCGTGCCCGGCAGCGTGTACGGATCGGGGCTGTCGGTCTTCGTGTCCACGTTCGCGTACAACCCGTCCTCCAGCGCGGCCGCCGCCACGACCAGCTTGAACGTCGAACCGGGCGGGAGCGGTTGCCGCAGCGCGCGGTTGGTCAGCGGCTTGTCCGGGTCCGCGTTCAGCTTCTTCCACGCCGTACCGGCCGTGTTGGCATCGGTCAGCGAAGACGGGTCGTACGAAGGTGTCGACACGACCGCGAGAATCTTCCCGGTCTTCGGGTCGATCGCGACGGCGGCGCCCTTCTTGTCGCCGAGCGCGTCGTACGCGGCCTTCTGCACGTCCGGGTCGATCGTCGTGACCACGTTGCCCGGCGCGGCCCGCTGGTCGGTGACCGTGTCCATCACGGTCTTCAGCCGGCTGTCCGTGCCGTTGAGGAGATCCTGGTAGATCCCCTCCAACTGCGTCGGCGCGTAGCTCTGCGAGGCATAGCCCGTCACCGCCGCGTACAGCGAACCGTCCTTGTACGTCCGCTTGTACGCGAGGTCTCCGCCCTTGGTCCGCGTGGATCCGGTGATCGAGTCCCCGCCCACGATGATGTTCCCGAGCGGGTCCGCGTACGTCTCGATCGCGTTCCGCCGGTTGTCCGTGTCGTCCGCGAGCGCCTGGCCCTCGTAGAACTGCACCCAGGTCGCCCTGATCAGCAGGGCGAACACCAGCAGCAGCACGAAGACGGACGTTCGCCTTATCGTCCTGTTCATGCTGCTGAGGAGGACGAGCGGGAGCGAGCGAATCGTTCCCGTCCGCCCCCATTTCTCATCTTTCTCAGGTTGCTACGGGCGCCACGTACCGTCCAGCGGGATGCCGGCGGCGGCCGCGACGCGGTTGCGGGAGTCGAGCAGGCGGGTGCGGAGAGCCGGCAGATCTACGCCCACCAGGGCGCCGTCGCGCTTGACCACGCGGCCGGCGACGAGGACGGTGTCGACGAGTCCGGGGTGACCGGCGCTGACGATCGTGCCGGCCGGGTCGGTGACCGGGAAGACGGTCAGGTCGTCGGTGCGCAGCAGGATGAGGTCGGCGTCCTTGCCGGGCGTGAGGCTGCCCGTGCGGGTGTCGAGGCCGACCGACCTGGCGGCGTCGACGGTGGTGAACTCCAGCAGGTCGCGGCAGCGCAGGCCGCCGTCCAGGCCGCGCTGCACGGCGAAGGCCGTACGCAGGGTGGAGAACATGTCGCCGCCGACCGACGGGACGTCGTCGACGGACAGCGTCGGGCGCAGGCCCGCGGCCAGTACGCGCCCGGTCATCGGCCAGCCGAAGCCCATCTTCAGTTCGACGTCCGGGCTGATCGACACCGAGGCGCCCGCGTCGGCGAGCATGCGCAGCTCTTCGTCTCCGAGCCCGTTGGCGTGCACGAACGTGGTGGTGTCCCGCAGCAGACCGTGCTCGTGCAGATCGGCGACCGGGCGCCGCGTACCGTCGCCGCCGCTCGCACCGTCCCCGTCGACGTGCAGGCTGGTGCGCAGGCCGAGTTCGGCCGCCAGCTTCAGCTCGCGGGCGACGGTGTCCATGCCGGTGTCGTCGGCGCCGCGCAACCCCAGCGCCATGGTGACCAGGCCGTCCCCGGCCAGCTCGGCGCGGACGCGGCGGATGTCGGCGTCGACATCGTCGTCGGTACCCCAGCCGGCGGCGAGGCAGAAGATCGACCTTCCCGGCGCGTCCCGCAGCGCGGCGACGGCGGCGTCCTCGTGCGCGTGGCTCTGCGCGACGTGGTACCAGTCCAGCATCGTGGTCACCCCGGAGTGCAGGGCCTCCAGACGGCCGAGCAGGGTGCCCGCGTAGACGTCCTCGGGCCGGTAGTGGGGCTTGACCGTGCCGTGCATGGCCCGCGCCCACTCGGGGAACGTCCAGTCCGCGCCGACACCGCGGAACGCGGTCTGCCAGGAGTGGCGGTGGTTGTCGACGAAGCCGGGCATGACGATCCGGTCGGTCGCGTCGATCACCTCGGCGTGCGCCGTGTCGATGCGCGGGGCGACCTCGACGATCACGCCGTCCTCGATCAGCACGTCACCGCGGTCGAGATCGCCGACGGCCGGGTCCATGCTGACCACGGTGCCGCCGGTGAGCAGGGTCTTGGCCTTCATCGGGGGAACTCCTTTGCAAAACAGGTGAGTTGAGGGAGGTGGCGAGGTGTCGCCCCTGCGGCCGGCACCGCCGTCATCGCGCCGCTACCGCCGTCATTGCGCCGCCACCGCATCCGCCGCTTCGAGCGCGTCGGCGACCAGGTCGGCCGTGTCCTCCGTGCCCGCGGCAAGCCGGACGAGGCCCAACGGCACCGATTCCGCTATCTGTTCGGCGCTGAGCATTCCGCGCCACATGGACGCCGGATGCACGGCCAGCGACTCCACGCCGCCGAGGCTGGCCGAGCGGCGCGGGTAGCGCAGCCGGCCCAGGAAGGCGTCGGCCTTCTCGAAGCCACCCGCGAACTCGATGCCGAGCACCCCGCCGAAACCGCTCATCTGGTCGACGGCCAGCTTGTGTTGGGGGTGGGTCGCCAGACCGGGATAGTGCACCTTCGCGACCGCCGGATGCCCGTTCAGCGCCTCCGCGAGCGCCAGACCGTTGGCGTTGTGCCGAGGCACGCGCAGCGGCAGCGTGCGCATCCCGCGCAGCAGCAGCCACGCGTCGATCGGGCCGAGCGTGGCACCGGTGAGCAGACCGATGTCCCATACGCGGTCCAGGAGTTCCGCGGGCCCGGCCACCACTCCGGCGGAGACGTCCGAATGGCCGTTGAGGTACTTGGTCGCGCTGTGCCAGACCAGGTCGATGCCGAAGTCCACCGGCCGCTGGTTCAGTGGCGTGGCGAAGGTGTTGTCCGCCATGGTCAACACGTCGTGCGCGCGGGCCAGTTCGGCGACGGCCCGCAGGTCGGTGATCTGCAGCAGCGGATTGCTCGGTGACTCCACCAGGATCAACCGGGTCCGCGGGGTCAGCGCCCTCGCGAACGCCTCCGGGTCGGTCTGGTCCACCAGCGTGGTCGATACGCCGAGCCGTGGCAGCAGGTTCAGCAGCACCGACGCGGTGCCGCCGTACGTGGACTGCTGCCCGACGACATGGTCACCGGCGGACACCAGCGCCAGCACGGCCGTGGTGAGCGCGGCCATCCCGGACGCGGTGACCAGGGCCGCCTCGGTGTTCTCCAACTCGGCGACGACAGCGGCGACTTGCGCGTGGTTCGGGTTGCCGAAGCGGGTGTAGAAATCCTTGCCGCGCGGCTCGACGGCACCCTGCGCGAACGTCTCCGAGTCGTCGGCCGCGAACGCCGCCGTCTGGTAGATGGGCGCTGCCACGGCACGGCTGGGATGGACCTCGCGGTCGGCGTGAACGGTGATAGTGCTCTTGCCCGGCATGGCTGCCCTTCCGTGGAGTCCGTACGACTCCTGGAAGCGTGACCGACCGGCGGTCCGTTGTGACCGGATCTCGGCAATTTTGGCAGCAAATTGCGCCCAGGGTGAGTGCGTGATGGTGGTAGAGGGTCTGTCGGCGCAATAATCTGCCACCATGGATGAAGTGGACCGGTCGATCCTGGCCGTGCTCGAACAGCACGGCCGCATCAGCAACAACGAGCTCGCCGCCCGGGTCGGTCTGTCGCCGTCCCCCTGTCTGCGCCGCGTGCGGCAGCTGGAGGAGTCCGGGGTCATCCGCGGCTACCGGGCCCTGATCGACCCCGCCGCGGTCGGCCGCGGTCTGCGGGTCTTCGCGGGGGTCCGCCTGGTACGGCACACCCGCGCGGACGTGGTCGCCTTCGAGCGAGGCGTCACCCAACTGCCCGAAGTGGTCGCCTGCCACCACATCACCGGCAACTTCGACTACCTCCTCCAGGTCGAGGTCGCCGACCTGCCCGCCTACGAGCACTTCCACGCCCACCAGTTGGCCACTCTGCACGGCGTGGCGACGGTGAGCAGCTACGTCACCATGAAGACGCTCACCGCCGAGACAGGCACAGGCACAGGCACGAGTACAGGCACCGGCACCGGCTCTGCATGACGCGGGCGGTCAGAGCGTGATCGTGCCCCGGACGCAGACGACGGCCGCGCCGCTGACCCACACCGTGCCGTCCGCGTCGGCGGTGATCTCGATGCTCGCGGCCCGTCCCAGCCGTGTGCCCTGGGAGACCCGGTAGGAGGCGGGCGCCGCGCCGGTGGAGGTGAGCCACTGGCCGACGGCGGCGTTCATGCTGCCGCACGCGGGGTCCTCGGGCACGCCGACGCCGGGCGCGAAGGTACGCAGTTCGAAGCGGTGCCGGGACCCGTCCGGATAGGCCCCGATCGCGCCGACCATCGCGGTGGGGATCAGGGAGAGGTCGGGTTCGAGGGCGAGGACCTCCTCGGCCGTGGACAGGTGGAGCACGGCCCAGCCGGGACCGTTGTCGACCCACTGGTGGGCCACGACCCGGTCCCGTTTGATCCCGAACGCGGCCACGAACCGGTCCAGGTCGGCGTCGTCGAGCGCACCCTCACGTACGCGTGGCGGGGCGGCGAAGGACAGCGCGTCCTCGCCACGGCGCACGGTGACCAGGCCGGCGGCGCACTCCTGCACGATGTGGTCGGCGTGCCGCGCCGCGCCGCCGTTCTCCAGCCAGGCGCGTGCCGAGCCGAGGGTGGGGTGCCCGGCGAACGGCAGCTCACCCTCGGGAGTGAAGATCCGCAGCCGGTAGTCCGCCTCGGGGACGGTGGGCGGCAGCACGAACGTCGTCTCGGAGAGGTTCGTCCAGCGCGCCACGCGCTGCATCTCCTCGTCGCTCAGGTCCGTCCCGTCCAGGACGACCGCGACCGGGTTGCCGGAATAGGGAGTCGTGGAGAACACGTCGACCTGCAGAAACGGGCGGGTACGCGGCATGGTCGTCAAGGCCTTTCGAGCGGGCTGCGGCGGATGCGGTTCCATCCCACCGGACGCCCGCATGGCGAGGACAGTGCCAGTCACAACAAAGTGGACCGAGGAGGATCCGGAGACATGCCGAAAGCAAGCCACTCTCTGAGTGAGACGGACCGTCGCATCGCCGCCGCGCTGCTCGCTTCCCCGCGGGCCTCGTGGCGCACGGTCGGACGCGTCCTGGGCATCTCCGAGCGCACCGTGGTGCGGCGCGCGGCACCGCTGTTCCACGACAGAACGCTGCGCGCCACCGCCGTACGCAACCCGGTGTGGTTCCCCGACCTGATCCCGCTGGCCCTGCGCATCCGCTGCCGGCCGAGCCGGATCGGCGCCATCGCCGCCACGCTGGCCCGCCGCCCCGACACCGTCTGGGTGGACGTCCTCGGCGGCGCCGACGAGATCTGCACCATCCTCTTCGTGGACGGGCCGGACACACGCAACTCCCTGCTGCTGCGCGACCTCCCCGCCACTCCCGCGGTCCGGTCGTGGACCTCGCACGTCCTGCTACGGGTCTTCCCCGCGGCCTTCGACTGGAGCGGCGGCCTGCTGACGGAGGCCGAACTGACCGGCCTGCGCCCGGAGAGCCCCTGGCCGGACAGCGTGCGGCCGGACACCTCCGCGCCGGCCGCCCGCGCGGCCCTCCAGCCCGTCGACCACGCGCTGATCACGCCCCTGATCGAGGACGGCCGGGCCTCCTACGCCGACCTCGCGCGCCGCGCCGACACCAGTGCCCTCACCGCCAGGCGCCGACTGGACGTGCTGGTCGGCGACCAGGTCGTCCGGCTCGCGACCGAGGTCGACCTCGCCCTGCTGGGCATCCGCACCGAGGCGCTGCTGTGGCTCACCGTCGCCCCCGGCGGCCTGGAGGAGACGGGCCGGGAACTCAGCCGCCACGCCCAGGTGCGCTTCGCCTCCGCGATCACCGGCTCGGCCAACCTCCTCGTGGCCGTCGCCGCCGCCGACCTAACCGCGCTCTACCACTTCCTGAACGACACCATCGGCGCCCTGACCCACGTCTCCACGGTCGAGGTCACCCCCATCCTGAGCGGGGTCAAAAGGACCGGTCTGGTCCGCCCCGGGAGCCTCTGAACACCACGCCACACCATGCGCACACGCCGTCGTCAGGAAGGGCGCAGGAATCCCGCCTCGTACGCGGCGATCACCGCCTGCGTCCGGTCCCTGGTGCCGGTCTTCGCCAGTACGGACGCCACATGCGACTTCACGGTCGCCGGGCCGACCTCCATCCGGCCGGCGATCTCCGCGTTGGTCAGCCCCTCCGCCAGGTGCCGCAGCACCTCGCTCTCCCGGCCGGTGAGCCGCGCCACCCACTCCGGCGGCGTCACGTACGCGCGCGCGTGCTCGGCGGCCAACGTCCGCAGCGCCGACGGGAACAGCAGGTTGTCGCTGCGCGCGACGAGCCGTACCGCCTGGACGAGCGCGTCGGCGTCCGCCCGCTTCAGCAGGAACCCGGCGGCTCCGGCGCGCAGCGCGTCGTACACGTAGGAGTCGTTCTCGAAGGTGGTCACGACGACGATCCGGGGCGGCTCGTCGAGCGCGGCGAGGATCTCCTCGGTGGCCCGGATGCCGTCGAGCCCGGGCATGCGTACGTCCATGAGGACGACGTCGGGCCGCAGTTCCCGCACCACGGACACCGCCTCGTCCCCGCGCGCCGCCTCACCGACCACCTCCAGGTCGGGCTCGGCGGAGAGGATGGCGCGCAGGGCGGTACGGACCATGCGCTCGTCGTCGGCGAGCACGATCCGGATCGGCGGGTGCGGCTGGGGCATGCGGTGTCCTCCAGGGCAGGCGGGCGGTTCAGGCCGGGAACTTCACCGGCAGGCGTACGTGCAGACACCACATCCCGGCGTCGTCCGGCCCCGCCCGTGCCGTCCCGCCCAGCAGCCGGGCCCGGTCCGCGATGCCGCGCAGGCCGTGACCGCCGCCGGGGCGTGGGGAGTTGGGCGGTAGGGGAGAGGTGACGAGGGCGTTCTCGACGGTGATCTCCAGGTCGCCGTCGGCGAGTTCGACGCACAGCGTCACCTCCACGTCGTCGCCGGCGTGCCGGACCGCGTTGCTCAGGCCCTCCTGGACGATGCGGTAGGCCTCGCGGGACAGGACCGGCGGCAGGGCGTCGGGGTCGGCGGGCACGGTGGCCGTCAGTCGGAGGCCACCCGCGCGGACCCGGCGCAGCAGGCCGTCGAGGTCGGCGGCGAGTGTGGGGGCCGGACCGGTGCCCGGGGTGTCACCGTCCCTCAACACGCCCAGGACGGCATCCAGTTCGCCCACGGTTCGGCGCGTGGTGTCCTCGATCGCGGCGAGCGCCTCGCGGACGAACTCCGGGTCGGAGTCCAGGACGCGCCGGGCCGCGCTCGCCTGGAGGGTGACCGCGCTGAGCGCGTGGCCGACGGAGTCGTGCAGTTCGCGGGCGAGCCGGTTGCGTACCGCGAGGTCGGCGGCGCGGGCCTCGGCCGCCGCGAGCCGGTCCTCAGGGGCTGGCCCGAGCAGCGCCGGCGCCCAGCGCGCCAGCAGCGCCCCGGCACCGGCCGCGCACCCCGCGAGCGCGAGCAGACACGCGATGCCCGCGACCGGCGAGAGCGCCAACGCCCAGGTGTGGTCGAGGACTTCGGGCAGCCCGAGCCTGCTGTCGCGCAGCCACGCGAACAGCGGCAGCACGATCAGGACGACGGCGAACGGCGGCACCGCCAGCGACATCCCCGCGACGATCCCGCCGAACCCGAGATGCAGCGTGAACCAGGCCGCCGTCCGCCCCTTGGCGGCCCGGGTGCGGGCGGGACCGTAGACCAGCCGGTCCGCGTCGACCCCGCACAGCCACCGGACGGCGCTCGCCTCCAGCGGGCGGGTCAGCGGGAACAGCGAGGTGGCGGCGGCCAGCGGCAACCCGGCGGTGAAGGACAGGAGTTGGAGGCGGAAGTCCCCGAAGACGTTCTGCGAGCCGGTGATCGGACCGACGAAGGCCTCGCCGAGCAGGAGGTACGGCATGGCGAGCGCGCCGCCGAGGATCAGATGGACCCAGCGCAGCCGGGCCCGCCGCCCGAACAGGAACCGGGCGAACTCCCGTACCCCGCCCGTCGGTTCGGCAGCCGTTGAAACCACTGCCTCGCCCGCCGGGCCGCCCCCCTCGAACCGCCGCAACGGCCCTCAACCCTCCAGCGTCAGCACGACCTCGTCGATCTCCTCGCCGCGCGCGTTCGCGAACCCGCTCGTGTGCGCCGTGACCCGGAAGCCGCACTTCTCCAGCACGCGCCGGGACCCCGCGTTGTCCGCCGCCGCCCGTGCGTACAGCGGGCGTTCGGGCGTCTCGGCGAGCAGCGCCCGCAGCGCGGCCGTGGCGATGCCCTGCCCCCAATAGGCGCGGTCCACCCAGTAGGTGACCTCGCGCTCGCCCGGCTCCCCGTACACCGCCGCGCTGCCGACCACGTCACCGTCGGCGAGGATGGCCCGCTGGACGGCGGACGAGGCCCGGATCTTCTTCCAGTGCGCGTCGAAGTAGTCCCGGTCGGCCGGGTCAGCGGGAGTGAAGGCGGCCATGTGCAGCGACTCGGGGTCGTTCAACTGCCGGTAGAAGACCGGCAGATCGCTGTCGTGGACCGGGCGCAGTACGACGTCCATGCGGTCAGAGCCTCCGGGTCGCGAGCGTCAGCCGGTCGCGCGCGTCGAACAGCGCGTCCTTCACCATCTGTTCGTGCGCGGGTGTCAGCCGCGCCACGGGCACCGAGCAACTGATCGCGTCACGGGCCGGGGTGCGGTACGGGATCGCCACACCGAAGCAGCGCAGCCCCAGCGTGTTCTCCTCGCGGTCCACCGCGAAGCCCTGCTCGCGGATCTGGTTGAGCTCCTCGATCAGCTTCTCGCGGTCGGTGATCGTGTGCTCGGTCAGCGCCGGCAGCGTCTCGGGGAGCATCTTGCGGACCTGCTCGTCGCTGTAGGTGCTCAGCAGCGCCTTGCCCAGCGAGGTCGAGTGCGCGGGCAGCCGCCGGCCGACCCGGGTGAAGGGGCGCAGATAGTGCTGCGACTGGCGGGTGGCCAGATAGACCACGTTCGTGCCGTCGAGACGGGCCAGGTGGATCGTCTCCGTCGTGTCGTCCGAGAGCCGGTCCAGCGTCGGCCGCGCCGCCGCGACCACCTCGTCACCGTCGATGTACGACGTGCCGACCAGCAGCGCCCGTACGCCGATCCCGTACCGTGTGCCCGTCGCGTCCGTCTCCACCCAGCCGAGCTCGACCAAGGTGCGCAGCAACATGTACAGGCTGGACTTGGGATATCCGACCGCTTCCTGCACCGACGCGAGCGAGTGCATACCGGGGCGTCCGGCGAAGTACTCCAGCAATTCCACGGTCCGCACCGCGGACTTGACCTGCGCCCCGCCGCCTGTCTCGGCTGCCGACATCGCCCTTGACCCCTTCGTTGGACGGGAAATAGTCTCCAACAGCATATTCATCATCAGAGACAGCGTTCAGCATATCGAACGACCCTGGTGAAATGACCCAGATAGTACGTCGCCAGATTTACCTGGAGGGACCCGCGGTGGCAGCAGCACCAGTCTGGAGTGTCGACCCCCGTACCGGGAAGCAGCGCGAGCAGGTTGCGGTGGAGGCCACAGCCCAGGAGGTCGACGCCACCGTACGCGCCGCGCACGAGGCGCGCGCCTCGCTCGCCGACCGCGCGGTCCGCTCGGCCTTCCTGCGCACGGCCGCCGATCAGCTGGAAGCCGCCAAGGACGGTCTCGTCGAGACCGCCGACGCGGAGACCGCGCTCGGCCCGGTCCGGCTCACCGGCGAACTCGCCCGCACCTGCTACCAGTTGCGCGCGTTCGCCGGCATCGTCGATGAAGGCGCCTTCCTCGACGTGATCATCAACCACCCCGACGCCACCGCGACCCCGCCGATCCCGGACCTGCGCCGGTACAAGGTGCCGCTGGGCGTCGTCGCCGTCTACTCGGCCTCCAACTTCCCCTTCGCCTTCTCCGTCGCGGGCGGCGACACGGCGAGCGCGCTGGCCGCCGGGTGCCCCGTCGTCGTCAAGGCGCACCCCGACCATCCGGCGCTGTCCGAGCTGGTCGCCAAGGTGCTGCGCCGGGCCGCCGCCGCGCACGGCATCCCGGCCGGTGTCGTCGGTCTGGTGCACGGGTTCGAGGCGGGCGTCGAGCTGGTCAAGCACCCGCTGATCGCTGCGGCAGGCTTCACCGGGTCGGTGCGCGGCGGGCGGGCGCTGTTCGACGCGGCCGCCGCGCGTCCGACGCCGATTCCGTTCCACGGCGAGCTGGGCTCGCTGAACCCGGTCGTGATCACCGAGGCGGCGGCGGCCGAGCGGGCCGAGGCGATCGGGACGGGTCTCGCGGGCTCGATGACGCTGGGTGTCGGGCAGTTCTGCGTCAAGCCCGGGATCGTGTTCGCGCCCGCCGGAGCGGCGGGGGACCGGCTGGTGAAGTCGCTGACGGACGCGGTCAGCGACACGGATGCCGGGGTGCTGCTCGACCGCCGGATGCGGGACAACTTCATCGCCGGGGTCGCCGAACGGGCCGAGTTGGCCGAGGTCGAGTCGCCGGTCACTCCGGGGGCGGGGAGCCGGCACACCGTCAGTGCGGGGTTCCTTACGGTGGCTGCGGAGAAGTTGGTCGCGGAGGGGGCGTACGACCTGTTGCTGGAGGAGTGCTTCGGGCCGGTGACGGTGGTTGCCCGGTACGAGGACGAGGACGAGCTGCGGGGCGTGCTTTCTCGGTTGCCGGGGAATTTGACGGCGACGGTTCATCTGTCTTCCGAGGAAGCGGACGGGGAGGGGCGGGGGGCGGAGATTCTGGCCGAGTTGACTCCGCTTGCCGGGCGGGTGCTGGTGAATGGGTGGCCTACGGGTGTTGCCGTGGCCCCGGCTCAGCATCATGGGGGGCCTTATCCGGCGACCACGTCCACGTCGACCTCCGTTGGTGGGACGGCTATTGAGCGGTGGATGCGGCCGGTTGCTTATCAGGGGGTGCCGGAGGCTTTGTTGCCGGTCGAGCTTCGCGATGAGAACGCGTTGGGGTTGCCTCGCAGGTTCGACGGTCATTTGGAGCGGTAGCGCCGTACGGGGTGCGGTAGTTCGCGGGCCAGAGGTTCGATGTGGCTGGTCGCGCAGTTCCCCGCGCCCCTTAGGGCGGCAGACTGGACCTGGTTGAATCAGTGGATGGACTTGGAACTCACCGAACTGCCTTTCGCCCTCCGTACCTATGGTCCCTCCGGTAATTGGTCTTACGAGGACGGCATTCTCACCGGGTGGGCCGGGCCGCGGCAGGACCGGTTCGTGCCGCCTACCGATGAGGCGTTGGATCCCGCTGCCGACGCGCCTCGGTTGCTGGGGGCGCCCGAAGGGGACTTTCAGCTGATCGCCCGGGTCACCGTCGGGTTCGCCGGGGCCTTCGACGCCGGGGTGCTCTACGTCCATGTCGGTGACCGGGCCTGGGCGAAGCTCTGTCTGGAGTACTCCCCGGACGTGCCGACCGTCTGCACGGTGGTCACCCGGGGGCACTCCGACGACGCCAACTCCTTCAGCGTGGAGGGGAGTTCGGTGTGGCTGCGGGTCAGCCGGACCGGGCGGGCCTTCGCCTTCCACGCCTCTCGTGACGGTGAGCGGTGGACCTTCGTCCGGCTCTTCACGCTGGGCAGTGAGAAGGAGACGGACGCGGCGCTCGTCGGCTTCATGACGCAGTCGCCGATGGGGGAGGGGTGTGTCGTGACGTACGACCACATCGAGTTCCGGGACAGCTGGCCTAGCGACCTGCGCGACGGAAGCTGAGCAGGCAGGTCAGCAGGAGCAGGGTCGCGCCGATGGCCAGGCTTGTCCGCAGGCCCGCGGTGAAACCGTCGGCGACCAGCGCTCCGAAGATCGCGATGCCGAGGCCGCCCGCCACCTGACGGGCCGAGTTGAACACGCCCGCCGCGAGACCGGCCCGCTCGGCCGGGACCGCGTCCATCATGGCCGCGGTCAGCGGCGGGATCATCAGCGCGCAGCCGACGGCCATCGGTACGAGGAGCACCGCCACCAGCACCGCGGACGTGCCCTCGTCGACGTACAGCAGGAGCAGGAGTCCGGCCGCCGCCAGCGCCTGGCCGAGCAGCATCGGGAGGCGGGGGCCGTAGCGGCCCGCCAGCTTTCCGGCGAGCACGTTGGTGATCGGCATCAGGCCCGCCATCGGCAGGAACATCAGTCCGGTGTAGAGCGCGGAGCGGCCCTGGATCTGCTGGAAGTAGAGGGAGAAGACGAAGACGATGCCGTAGAAGGCCACGTTGCAGGCCGCGCCGGCGGCGACGGTCGTCGAGACGGTCCGGTCGCGGAACAGGCCGAGCGGGACCACCGGGTGGGGGTGACGCGACTCGACGAGGAGGAAGGCCGCCCCGGCCACGACGGCCACCACCAGGGCCGCGAGGCCGATCGCGCCGCCCTCGATCACCGCGAAGGTGACGGCGGTGAGGGCGATCACCGCGGTCAGCTGGCCCGGCAGGTCCAGTGGTGCCGGGCGGCGCGGGGAGCGGGGCGCCCGGACCAGCAGGAGCAGGGCCAGGGCGCCCAGCGGCAGGTTGATGAAGAAGACGGCCCGCCAGTCCCAGGCCGTCGTCAGCGTGCCGCCCGCGACCGGGCCCAGGGCCAGCGTCACCGCGCCCCCGGCCGACCAGGTCGCCACCGCCCGGGACCGGCGGGCCGGATCGGCGTACGCCTGCCGGACCAGGGCGAGCGAGGCCGGCAGCACCACGGCCGCCGCCACCCCCTGCACCACCCGCGCCCCGATCAGCGTCGGCAGGTTCGGCGCGAGACCGCAGGCCGCCGAGGCCAGCGTGAACACCGCGATGCCCAGGGCGTAGGCGCGACTCGCCCCGGCCCGGTCCGCGAAGGCCCCGGTGGAGAGCATGAGAGCGGCGAAGGCCAGCGTGTACGCGTCCACCACCCACTGCAGGCCCGACATCCCGCCGCCGAGATCGGAGCCGATCGAGGGCAGGGCCACGTTCACCACGGACGAGTCGAGGGTGATCAGCGAGAAGCCGAGGAGAGCGGCGGTGAGCGTGAGGCCGGGGGACGGGCGCGACTCCTTCGACGCGCGCCGGTCGAGGAGCGATTGCCTGTGCGTGAGGGGGCGGTCGGTCGGCATGCCCTCATGGTGCTGATCTCGGTGCGGATGCGGTAGGGGCCCGAATGCCACGCATCCGGAGGTTCCGGCCGGTTCGGAACCGGAGCCGTCGCGGACTCGTCATCGGTTGCATGATCAGAGAGCAAGCCGTGGTCGGCCGGGTGATCCGTACGGTCCTGCCCGCCGAGGCGGCGACCGTCACCGCTCTGCACGCGCGCGCCCGGGCCACGTACTACCCCGAAGGGGTCCCGGACGACGGCACCGACTGGCTCGCCGCCTGGCAGGGCGCCATCGCGCGGCCCGAGGGGCATGTGCTGTGCCTCGTCGAGCAGGGGCGCATCGTCGGGCTCGCCTCCTTCCGCACCCCGCCGGGCGCCCCCGCCGACATGGTCAAGCTGTTCCAGTTCCATGTCGACCCCGAGCACTGGCGCTCCGGCGTCGGTACGTCCCTGCACGCGGCCTGTGTGGAGCAGTGGCGGGTCGACGGCCGGCGGACCGCCGTCCTCGACGTGCACGTCGACAACCGGCGCGCCCAGGCCTTCTACGCCCGCCTGGGCTGGACCCCGGACGCGGAGAACCCGCCGGTCGAGGGGGACCACCACCGCTACCTGCGCTTCACCGTGCCGGGAGTGGGAGCGGGAGGGGCGGGGGCATGAGGTCGGCGGGAATGAAATCCGCTGCCTGAACGTTCTTGCGGCCGGCGGAGGGTGCCTCCGTATCCCTTCGAGCCGGAAAGAGCCGAGAGCATGCGCGTCGAGATCTGGTCGGACATCGCCTGTCCCTGGTGCTACGTGGGCAAGGCCCGCTTCGAGAAGGCGCTGGCCGCCTTCCCGCACCGCGAGCAGGTCGAGGTGGTGCACCGCTCCTTCGAGCTCGACCCCGGCCGGGCCAAGACCGACGTCCAGCCGGTGATCGGCATGCTCACCAAGAAGTACGGCATGAGCCAGGCGCAGGCCCAGGCCGGCGAGGAGAACCTGGGCGCGCAGGCCGCCGCCGAGGGCCTGGCGTACCGCACCAAGGACCGCGACCACGGCAACACCTTCGACATGCACCGCCTGCTGCACCTCGCCAAGGAGCAGGGCCGCCAGGACGAGCTGATCCAGGCCTTCTACCAGGCCAACTTCGCCGAGGAGCGCTCCGTCTTCGCCGAGGGCGACGAGCGGCTCGTCGAACTCGCCGTGGCCGCGGGACTCGCGGCCGAGGACGCGCGCAAGGTGCTCGCCGACCCGACCGCGTACGCCGACGACGTCAGGGCCGACGAGCGCGAGGCCGCCGAACTCGGCGCCAACGGCGTGCCGTTCTTCGTGCTCGACCGCAAGTACGGCGTCTCCGGCGCTCAGCCCGCCGAGGTCTTCGCCCAGGCGCTGACCCAGGCGTGGGGCGAGCGGTCGCCGCTCACGCTGATCGACCAGGGGGACGCGGGCGGCGACGCCGAGGCGTGCGGTCCGGACGGGTGCGCGGTGCCGCCCCGGCAGTGAAAGCCGCAGGTCGGGGCGGACGTATAAGCGTTCCTTAGCGGTACCCCGTAAGAATCGGCAATGGACTACGAGTTCCGGCGGGCCCACAGTGGATCCATGGAGACCACGGAGAGCACGGAGACCGCCGGGACCGACGCCGACTTCGCGAGCCTCGTCGGGGCCGAGTTCGCCCCGAGGAACACCTATCTCAACAGCGCGAGCACCGGGCTGATGCCGGCCCGCACGGTGACCGCCATGCGGATCGCCGTGGAGGCCTCGGCCGCCGGGGCGCCGACCGACATGTTCGGTGACGTGGAGGCGAGCCGGGCTTCCTTCGCGCGGCTGGTCGGGGTGCCCGGGCGCCGGGTGGCGGCCGGCGCCTCGGTCGCCGTCTACAGCGGCCTGGTCGCCGCCTCGCTGCCCGCGGGCGCCGAAGTCCTCACCGCCGAGGGCGACTTCAGCTCCACGGTCAACCCCTTCCACGTCCGCTCCGAACTCAAGGTCCGCAGCGTGCCGTTGGAGCGGCTCGCCGAGTCGGTGCGGCCCGGCACCGCCCTCGTCGCGGTCAGCGCCGCGCAGTCCGCCGACGGACGCATCGCCGACCTGCCCGCGATCCGGGCGGCGGCGCGCGAGCACGGGGCGCGTACGTACATCGACGCGTCCCAGGCGGCCGGTTGGCTGGACTTCGACGCGGACGCCTACGACTACTCCGCCTGCGTCGCCTTCAAGTGGCTCGTCTGCCCGCGGGGCGTGACCTTCCTGGTCGTTCCGGAGGACCTCGGCGCACTGCCGCCGCTGTTCGCCGGCTGGGTGGCGGGCGAGCACCCCTGGGACTCCTGCTACGGCCCCGTCGAGGAACTCGCCCACTCCGCACGGCGGTTCGACGAGAGCCCCGCCCTCTTCTCCTACGCCGGCGCCCGCCACTCCCTCCAACTCCTGGAGGAACTGGGGGTGGACGCCGTACGCGCCCACGACCTCGCCCTCGCCGACCGCTTCCGCGCGGGCCTGGCCGGGATCGGCCACGAGCCCGTCCCCGCGCCCGGCTCGCCCATCGTCTCCGTACCCGGACTCGGCGTCCGCCAGGGCGAGTTGAGCGCCGCCGGGGTCGAGGTCTCCAACCGCGCGGGCAACCTGCGTGCCGCCTTCCACATGTACAACACGTCCACCGACGTCGACCGGCTGCTGGACGTCCTGTCTTCCTGAACCACTGGCGCGCCGCCCGCCCGGACGCTAGGAAGGACCAGGGGTGGTGGTACCGGTGGAGATCACGGGCGATACGTCCATGCAACTCGCCGTCGACTCGGAGCTGCACAGGCGGCTGGTCTACGGGGACGAGTCCGCGCTGGCCGAGGCGTACACGGCGTACGGCTCGCTGGTGCGGCGCGTCGCGGTGCGGGTCACCCGCAGCCCGGCCGCCGCCGAGGACGTGGCGCAGGAGGTCTTCGCCCAGCTGTGGAGCAGGCCGTACGCCTTCGACGCGGGCCGCGGCAGCCTGCGCTCCTGGCTGTCCATGCTGGCCCACCGGCGGGCCGTGGACTGGGTGCGCAGCGAGGCACGGCACCGCAAGGACGCCCACGCCGACGACTCGGCCCTGCACGCCATCCCGGACGCGGCACCCGGCCCCGACGAGGCGGTCGTCGACCGCGAGCGCTCCCTCCTGCTGCACTCCGCCCTCGCCGAACTCCCGCAGCCACAACGGGAGGTGGTGCACCTGGCCTACTTCGCGGGCCGCACCTACCGGCAGGCCGCCGTCGAACTCGGCATCCCCGAGGGCACCGCCAAGACCAGGCTGCGCACGGCTTTACGCGCCTTGGCCGAGTCTTTGGCCGACCCACCGGACCCCGCGCTCGAAAGGGGCGCATGATGGCGGCAGGGCGCACAGCACAGAGTCCGACAGGGAGAGGCGGGACACGGTGACCGACGACCACGACGGCGTACGCGAGCTGCTGGCCGCCTGGGCCTTCGACGCCCTGTCACCGGCCGAGGAACGCCTGGTCGCACCCCATCTCGCCGAGTGCGCGAGCTGCGCGGCCCAGGCCCGGCGGCTGCGCGAGACCGTACGGCTGCTGGACGGGCCGGCGACGAACGGACCGCTGTCGAACGGGCCGGTGTCGAACGGGCTGCCGAGCGCGCCCGCCGCGCCCGGGTCGGCCACCGGCGCCTCCGAGATCCTCGCCTTCGCCCGCCGCCTGCGCCCCGCCGCACCCCAGGTCGCCGCCCACGCGGCGCCCTACGCCGCCGCCGTCGCCGGGCTCAAGGCGCTGCTGGTCGAGGCGGACGGGCGGTGGGGGACGCCGGTCGTGCACGACTGGGACGTGCACGCGACCGTCGCGCATCTGCTGGCCGCCGACGAGCCCCTCGCCGGGCGGCTCGGCATCGCGGCCCGGGTGCCGACCGCGGGGGCCGAGGCCGACGCGGACGCCACGGCCTGGGAGGACGCCTGGAACCGGCGCAGCGCCGACGTCATCGTGCGCGAACACGGCCGTACGCCCGAGGAGACGGTCGCCGACTGGGCCGCGCAGGCCGCCGCGCTGCTCGCCGCGCCCGAGGCCCACGATCCCGAACCGGCCGGTCGGGCAACGGTGTTGATGGGCGTGCGGCTGCCCGTCGCCGACCACTTCGTGGTGCGCGCCTTCGAGACGTGGATCCACACCGACGACATCGGCCGCGCCCTCGGCCTGTCCGTACCGCCGCCGCCCGCCGTCCACCTGGACCGGCTGGTCCGGCTCGCGGTCCGCGTCCTGGGCCTCGCGCTCGGACCCACGGCACCGCCGGTGCTGTTCGCGATCGCCGGCGGCGAGCGGTGGGTGCTGGGCTCCGAGGACGAGCCGGTACGGGCCGAACTCACCCTGGACCCGGTCGACTTCTGTCTCCTGGTCGGCGGTAGGTACGCCCCCGACGAGGTGCCGCACGCCACCTCGGGCGACCCGCGCGCGGTCGGCGACGTACTGGAGCGGGCGGCGTCACTGGCCTGGCTGTGACGCCTGGCTGTGACACCGCCCGCTGCTCTCCAGTCGGCTGCTTCACCTCTCCGGCCGGCTACTTCACGCGTCGGCTACTTCACCGGCGTGAAGTCCCGTGCCCCGATGAACTCCGGGCGCCGGACCGGCGCGGCGAACGGCTCCACGGCCTCGTTCTCCACGCTGTTGAACACGATGAACACGTTGCTGCGCGGGAACGGCGTGATGTTGTCGCCGGAGCCGTGCATGCAGTTGCAGTCGAACCAGGTCGCCGAACCGGCCCTGCCCGTGAACAACTTGATGCCGTACTCGCCGGCCAGCTCGGTCAGTGCCTCGTCCGACGGCGTGCCCGCGTCCTGCATCTGCAGCGACTTCTTGTAGTTGTCCGAGGGCGTGGCGCCCGCGCACCCGAGGTACGTGCGGTGCGAGCCCGGCATGATCATGAGCCCGCCGTTGGTGTCGTGGTTCTCGGTCAGCGCGATCGAGACGGACACCGTCCGCATGTTCGGCAGCCCGTCCTCGGCGTGCCAGGTCTCGAAGTCCGAGTGCCAGTAGAAGCCGCTGGCCCCGAAGCCCGGCTTGACGTTGATCCGCGACTGGTGGACGTACACGTCCGAGCCGAGGATCTGCCGGGCCCGGCCGACGACCCGCTCGTCGCGCACCAGGTTCGCGAACACCTCGCTGATCCGGTGCACCTCGAAGACGGAGCGGATCTCCTTGGACTTCGGTTCCACGATGGAGCGATCGTCGGCCCGGATCGCCGGATCGGCGACGATCCGCTCCAACTCCTTGTGGTAGACGGCCACTTCGTCCTCGCCGATGAGCTGGTCGACGGCGAGGAAGCCGTCGTTCTCGAAGGAGCGCAGGCCGTCGGCCGAGATCGGCCCCGGAGTGTCGAGGGGACCCCACACGACGGGGTCCTTGCGCGGGATCGACACCTCGGTGGTGCCGCGGCTGGGGTAGAGATCGGTGACGGTGGTCATGGTGATGTCACACCTCCTCGTGTGCGGACTCCGGCTCGGGTTCGGTGAGCAGCGGATAGACGCCGTTCTCGTCGTGGTCCTCCCGGCCCGTCACGGGCGGGTTGAACACGCAGATGCAGCGGAAGTCCTCCTTGACCCGCAGGGTGTGCCGCTCGTGCCCGTTCAGGAGATACATGGTGCCGGGCGTGATGTGGTACGTCGTCCCGGTCTCGCGGTCGGTCAGTTCGGCGTCACCCTCGACGCAGACGACGGCCTCGATGTGGTTCGCGTACCACATGTCCGTCTGCGTACCCGCGTACAGGATCGTCTCGTGCACGGAGAAGCCGACCCGCTCCTTGGCGAGGACGATGCGTTTGCTCTCCCAGGTGCCGGACGCGGCCCGTACATGGCGGTCGGTGCCTTCGATGTCCTTGAACGAACGGACGATCACGGTGGTGCGATCCCTCCTAGGTCGTACGGAAAAGGGGTACGGAGATACGTGCTGCCGGGTGTGCTGTCAGGCGGTCTCGCGGACCGCACGGGCGAGGACCGTGAGGCCCTCGTCGAGTTCCTCGGGGGTGATGGTCAGCGCCGGGAGCAGTTTCACGACCTCGCTCTGCGGGCCCGACGTCTCGATGAGCAGGCCGAGTTCGAAGGCGCGCCGTGCGATCCGCTCGGCCCGCGCCGGCTCGGTGAACTCCATGCCCCACACGAGCCCGCGGCCGCGGTACTCCTTGACGTCGGCGCGGTTCTCCTCGGCGATGGCGGCGAAGGCCTGCTCGACCTGCTCGCCGCGCGCCCGGGTCTGCTTCTCCATCGCGGACCCGTCCGCCCAGTACGCCTCAAGCGTGGCGGTGGCCGTGACGAACGCGGGGTTGTTGCCGCGGAAGGTGCCGTTGTGCTCGCCCGGCTCCCAGATGTCCAGCTCGGGCTTGAACAGGCAGAGCGACATGGGCAGTCCGTAGCCGCTGATCGACTTGGACACGGTGACGATGTCGGGCGTGATGCCGGCCTCCTCGAACGAGAAGAACGCGCCGGTGCGCCCGCAGCCCATCTGGATGTCGTCGACGATGAGCAGCATGTCCTGCCGCTCGCACAACTCGGCGAGCGCGCGCAGCCATTCGGGCCGCGCCACGTTGATGCCGCCCTCGCCCTGCACGGTCTCGACGATCACGGCCGCGGGCTTGTTGAGGCCGGAGCCCTGGTCCTCCAGGAGCCGCTCGAACCACAGGAAGTCCGGGACCGTGCCCTCGAAGTAGTTGTCGAAGGGCATCGGCGTGCCGTGCACCAGCGGTATCCCGGCGCCGGCCCGCTTGAAGGCGTTGCCGGTCACGGCGAGCGAGCCCAGCGACATGCCGTGGAAGGCGTTGGTGAACGACACGATCGCCTCGCGGCCCTTCACCTTCCGGGCCAACTTCAGCGCGGACTCGACGGCGTTGGTACCGGTCGGGCCCGGGAACATGACCTTGTACGGCAGATCACGGGGCCGCAGCACCAGATCCTGGAAGGTCTGCAGGAAGGCGCGCTTGGCGGTGGTCGACATGTCGAGACCGTGCGTGACGCCGTCCCGCTCCAGATAGTCGATCAACGCCCGTTTCAGTACAGGGTTGTTGTGGCCGTAGTTCAGCGAGCCGGCGCCGGCGAAGAAGTCCAGGTACTCGTGGCCGTCCTCGTCGTACATACGGCTGCCCTGCGCGCGGTCGAAGACGGTGGGCCAGCCGCGGCAGTAGCTGCGCACCTCGGACTCGAGGGTCTCGAAGACGCTGAGGTCGGGCTGGGTGATGGTCACGACGAATCGCTCCTCGGTGCGTGGGGGGTCAGGCAGAGGGGGTAGGACAGAAGGAAGTCAGGCGGCAGAGGTCGGGGAGAGGGGACCGATGCGGTAGAGGACCTCGGGGTCGTGCGGCCCGTCGGGGAACAGGCCGGTGTCGAACAGCACCTCGCGCTCCAGGCGGGCGCCGTGCCGTTCGGCGAACGCGGTGAACAGCCGCTCGGAGGCGGTGTTGCCCGGGGTGATGGTGGTCTCCACGGTGGTGATCCGCTGCTCGGCGCCGATCCGTGCGACCAGCCCGTCGAGCAGCGTGCCCGCGAGCCCGCGCCCGCGGTACGCCTCGTCCACCGCCACCTGCCAGACGAGCAGGGTGCCGGGGAGGTCGGGCCGGACATACCCGGTGACGAACCCGACCGGGTCCCCGCTCTCGTCGCGCGCTACCGCGGAGGTCGCGGCGAAGTCACGGCACCACAGCAGATAGCTGTAGGACGAGTTCAGGTCGAGCGCCTTCGACTCCTTCGCGATCCGCCACAGCGCGGCGCCGTCCGTCACCGACGGACGGTCGATTCGCAGTTCGGCTTGCAGTTCCGCTTGTCCCGCAGTCATGGGAATTGAATTTACCGAGGGAAATTTGAAATTGCATCGCCGTAAGGGGTTACGGGCAGAGGGTCCCTGTGTTATCGCGCGGGCGTGAGTGATCGCGCGAAAGCTGGTCGAAAGATACCGATTTGCCCGTCACAAACGCCCCAAAACGAACATGATGTGTAACGCGTCACAACCGTACAACCCCCGCGTAACCCACGCGAAATCTTTGCGTTTAGCTCGAAAGAAAGCGGGCAGGAGAAAATGGGAAGCTGCGCTCGGTAATTCGGGAAGTGAATTCGGAAATTCCCCTGGAATTAGACTCCGGTAACCCTGTCGAGGTGCACGTCCAGGCCCAGTTCCCGCATCGCGGAGCCGAGCGCCGTGAGGCTCGCCCGCACGGCCTCCGGCGTCGCGTCCACGCCGTAGTGGTTGACGCGGATCATCTCCTTGGCCAGCGCTCCGCCGCCCGCGGCCAGCGGCAGCGCCGGGTCGCTCGCCAGGGCCCGGGCGACCAGGTCCGACGCGTCCACCCCGGCCGGCGTCCGCAGCGTCGTGGCGACCGGCGCCGCGTCCCGGGCCTCGTACACGTAGGGCTCAAGACCTCCGCCCAGCGCGAGCGCGCCCGCTCGCGTCGCCGCCGCGGCCGACGCGTGGCGGGCCATGATCGTCGAGAGCCCCACCGCCTCGATCCGCTCGACGCACGCCTCAAGCGCGAGCATCTCCAGCTGCGCCGGAGCGTGCAGCAGCGCCTTGCGGCCGCCGTCGATCCAGCGCTCCTTCCAGTCCAGGAGCGAGAGGTAGGAGCGGCGCGGCGCCCCCGGGTTGGCCGCCATCCGCGCCCACGCCCGCTCGCTCACCGACACCGCCGACACACCCGCCGGGCCGCCCATCGCCTTCTGCGCGCCGATCACGCACAGGTCCACGCCCCACGCGTCCGGCAGCACCGGCTCGGCGCCGATAGAGGCGACGGCGTCGAGATAGAAGAGTGCGCCCTGCTCCCGTACGACCTCGCCGATCTCCGCGACCGGGTTGGTGTTGCCGGTCGCGGCCTCCGCGTGCACCAGGGAGACGAAGTCGATCGAGGGGTGCGCGGCGAAGGACTCGCGGATCTGCTCGGCCGTGACCGCCGTGTGGAAGGGCACCGCCAGATCAATCACCGTCGCCCCGCAGTCCCGCAGCCAGTCCCCGAAGGTCTGCCCGTAGGGGCCGGTGATGACGTTCAGCGCGGTCGTCCCGGGACCGGCGGTGGAGCGGATCGCGCCCTCCAAGGGCAGCAGCGCCTCGCCCTGGGTGATCACGACGTCCTGCCGGGTGTCGAGCAGCCGGGCCACCCGGTCCTCGATCGAGGCGAAGCGCGCGGCGGTCAGCGGAGGCAGGTCGAGGAAGGGGTGGGTCACGGCGGTGCTCTCTTCACTCACGGGCGGTACGCGCGGGCGGTACTCACGGGTCGTCGGCTCGATCGAGGGTAGCTTCCTCCCGTGTCACTCCCATCACTTGCGACTTCCTAGGCCAGACGGCTCTCAAGCCATCGGAATGGTTTGAGAGACCCAAACATCTCCTTATAATCAGAACCCCCACTTCCCCCACTGGAGGTCTCCGTGAACACCGTCCTCGGTCGCCGGGCCCGCGTCCTGGCCGCCACCACCGCGACGGCCGGGCTGGTCCTCGTGGCCGGCTGTACCTCCACCGACAGCGGCAGCAGTTCGAAGACGGCGGGCGGTGTCCCGCTCGTCAAGTCCGGGCAGCTCACCACCTGCACGCATCTGCCCTACCCGCCCTTCCAGTCGGAGATCGACGGCAAGGTGCAGGGCTTCGACGTCTCGCTGATCGACCTGGTGGCGAAGGACCTCGGGGTGAAGCAGGAGATCCTCGACACGCCCTTCGAGAACTTCAAGACCGGCGCCTTCCTCAACTCCGGCGAGTGCGACCTGGCCGCGGCCGGCATGACCATCACGGCCGAGCGCAAGAAGAACGTGGACTTCTCCGACCCGTATTTCGACGCAACCCAGGCCGTCCTCGTCGACAAGAACAGCGGCATCGCCTCCTTCGCCGACCTCAAGGGCCAGAAGGTCGGCGCCCAGGCACAGACCACCGGCGAGGACTACGTCAAGGGCAAGGGCCTGGACCCGGTCTCCTTCGAGTCCTCCGACGCCGTCCTCAACGGCCTGCGCACCGGCCAGGTCAAGGCCGTCGTCATCGACTACCCGGTCGTCCAGGGCTGGCTGAAGGACAAGGCCAACGCGGCCGCCTTCAAGGTCGCCGACAACATCAACACCGGTGAGGAGTACGGCTTCACGGTGAAGAAGGGCAACACCAAGCTGCTCGCCGCGATCAACAAGGCACTCACCGAGGCGAAGTCGGACGGCACGTACAAGAAGCTGTACGAGCAGTGGATCGGCCCCTACGACGAATCGGCCGCCTCGCCCGCCGCGTCCGCCTCCGCTTCATGACCGGCGTCGACACCCAACTCCAGCCCCGCAAAAAGGGCCTGACCCGGAGTCAGAAGCGCAGTCTGTCGCGCGGTGCGCAGTACGTCCTCTTCGTCGCCGCCGTGATCGCCTTCGCGGTCTCGGCGGACTGGGGGCGGCTGAAGAACCAGTTCGCGCAGTGGGACATCGCCAAGCAGATGTTCCCGGACGTCATCACGCTCGCGCTGAAGAACACCGTCCTGTACACACTGTCCGGCTTCGTCGTCGGACTGGCGCTCGGCATGCTGATCGCGCTGATGCGGCTGTCGTCCGTGGGCCCCTACCGCTGGGTCGCCGGCGTCTACATCGAGATCTTCCGCGGTCTGCCCGCCCTGCTGATCTTCATCTTCATCGGGGTCGCCGTCCCGCTGGCCTTCCCCGGCACGGAGATCGTCGGCGGCACCTACGGCAAGGTGGCCCTCGCGCTCGGCCTGGTCGCCGCGGCCTACATGGCGGAGACCATCCGGGCGGGCATCCAGGCGGTGCCCAAGGGGCAGCTGGAGGCGGCCCGTTCGCTGGGCTTCTCGCCGGCCCGCGCGATGATCTCGATCGTCATCCCGCAGGCCTTCCGCATCATCCTGCCGCCGCTGACCAACGAGTTGGTGCTCCTCTTCAAGGACTCCTCCCTCGTGCTGTTCCTCGGCGTCACCCTGGAGGAGCGCGAACTGTCCAAGTACGGCCGGGACCTGGCCAGCCAGACCGCCAACTCGACGCCGATCCTGGTGGCGGGCCTGTGCTATCTGCTGGTGACCATCCCGCTCGGCTTCGTCGTGCGCCGCATGGAGGCGAAGGCCCAGGAGGCCGTGAAATGACCGAGGCGAAAGCTCATGGGGCCGGTCCTGAGACCTCCGGTCCGGAGATCGAAGTACGCGGCCTGCACAAGTCGTTCGGCGACAACGAGGTCCTCAAGGGCATCGACCTGGAGATCTGGCGCGGCGAGGTCGTCTGTGTCATCGGCCCGTCCGGCTCCGGCAAGTCGACGCTGCTGCGCTGCGTGAACCTGCTCGAAGAGCCCACCAAGGGCCAGGTGTTCGTCGGCGGCACGGAACTCACCGACCCGGACGTGGACATCGATGCCGTACGCCGTCGTATCGGCATGGTCTTCCAGCAGTTCAACCTCTTCCCGCACCTCACGGTGACCGAGAACCTCACGCTGCCGCAGCGGCGGGTGCTGCGGCGGAGCAAGGCCGAGGCGGCGAAGGTGGCCGCCGAGAACCTGGAGCGGGTGGGGCTCACGGAGAAGGCGGACGCCTACCCCGCCTCCCTCTCCGGCGGGCAGCAGCAGCGGGTCGCGATCGCGCGCTCGCTGTCGATGGGCCCCGAGGTGATGCTCTTCGACGAGCCGACGTCCGCGCTGGACCCGGAACTCGTCGGAGACGTCCTCGCCGTCATGCGCATGCTCGCGCGCGAGGGCATGACCATGATGGTCGTCACCCACGAGATGACCTTCGCGCAAGAGGTCGCCGACCGGGCGGTCTTCATGGACGGCGGCGTCATCGTCGAGGACGGCCCACCCGCCCAGGTGATCGGCGACCCGAGCCACGAACGGACCCGCCACTTCCTGTCCCGCCTCCTCAACCCCGCGCTGGCGGAGGTCGAGGAGGACATCGACTAGCGCGGACCGGCGCGTGTTCCGAGAGGGGCGGCGTCCTATCGTGCAGTCATGAGCGAACGCGCGATGCTGCACGTGAAGGGCCGGATCCTCGTCGGACCCGACGAGGTCCGGGACGAACTGTGGGTCGTCGACGGGCGGGTCTCCTACGACCGTCCCGTCGGCGTCGGCTCCGACGACGTCCGTACGGTCGAGGGCTGGACCCTGCCCGGGCTCGTCGACGCCCACTGCCATGTCGGCCTCGGCGCGCACGGGCCCGTCCCGGAGGACATCGCCGAGAAGCAGGCGCTGACCGACCGCGAGGCGGGCACGCTGCTGCTGCGGGACGCGGGCTCGCCCTCCGACACCCGGTGGATCGACGACCGCGAAGACCTCCCGAAGATCATCCGGGCGGGCTGGCACATCGCCCGCACCCGCCGCTACATCCGTGGCTACGCGCACGAGATCGAGCCGGCGGACCTGGTCGAGTACGTCGGCCGGGAAGCCGTCCGCGGTGACGGCTGGGTGAAGCTGGTCGGGGACTGGATCGACCGCGATCTCGGTGATCTGGCGCCCAGTTGGCCGCGGGACGCCGTCGAGGCGGCCATCGCCGAGGCCCACCGGCTCGGCGCCCGCGTCACCGCGCACTGCTTCGCCGAGAACTCCCTCCAGGACCTGGTCGAGGCCGGCATCGACTGCATCGAGCACGCGACGGGCCTCACCGACGACCTGATCCCGCTCTTCGCCGAGCGGGGCGTCGCGATCGTCCCGACCCTGGTCAACATCGCCACGTTCCCGCAGCTCGCGGACGGCGGCGAGGACAAGTTCCCCCGCTGGTCGGCCCATATGCGCCGGCTCCACGAACGCCGCTACGACACCGTCCGCAACGCCTACGACGCAGGCATCCCCGTGTACGTCGGCACGGACGCGGGCGGCACGCTCCCGCACGGCCTCGCGGCGGCGGAGGTGGCCGAGCTGGTCACCGCCGGGATCCCGCCCCTTCAGGCCCTGTCGGCGACGGCCTGGGCGGCCCGGTCGTGGCTCGGGCGACCCGGCCTCGACGAGGGGGCACCGGCCGACCTCGTGGTGTACGAGACCGATCCGCGGGCCGACGTACGGGTGCTGGCCGCGCCGCGCCGGGTGGTGGTGAACGGGCGGGTCGTCGGCTGACGCGGGCCGTGGGTTGACGAGATGCGCGCCCTCCCGCGCGCCGGTACGTCAACCCCGTATTCGGACAGAAGGCGGTACGGCGGGGGAGGAGTGGAACGCCTGTGCCGCGGGATTCGAAAACCTTCACGGGGAACCCACGTTGGGGTGAACTGGCGCTGGATTGACCCAAGTTCACTCGTCGTGCGTAATTCTTTCCGGGTCCCAAGCACGTCTCCTCTGGGGGTCCCCACCTTGAACGGCAACAGCTTCCGCCTGCCCGCACGCCGTCTCGCCACCGTCGCGACGGTCACGGCCCTGGCCGCGGGTCCAGCGGTCCTGGGCGCGGCGGGCTCCGCGCACGCGACCTCCGACCAGGGGCGCGCGAGCGCCGTCGTCCTGCGCACCGGGCTCGACGTGGCGCTGCTCAACAAGACCGTGAACGTCCCGCTCGCGGTCTCCCTGAACCAGGTCGAGGCGCCCGCGAGCGCCGAAAAGACCGCCCTGAGCGTCAAGTTGGACGGCGTCGACGGCGGAAAGCCCTTCAGCGTCCTGGCCGCGGACGTGGCGTCGGCGAAGTCCACCGTCACCGCCACCAAGGCCGAGGGCCGCACCGAACTCGCCCACGCCAGACTGCACGTCCCCGGTCTGCCCCTGCTGTCCCTGATCGAGATCGGGCAGGTCAGTTCCAGGGCGACCTGTGAGGCCGGGAAGACCCCGACCGCCGAGGCGAACCTGCTCGGCTCGGTCACTGTCCTCGGCAAGAAGATCACGGTGACCGCCGGCGGCCCGACCGACGTCAAGGTCCCCGGCATCGGCGAGGTCCGTCTCGACCTCTCCAAGACGGAGACGACCTCGCGCACGGCGGCGGCCACGGCCCTGCAACTCAAGGTCTCCATCAACCCGTTGAAGCTCAACGTCGCCGAGGTCGAGGGCACCCTGACCCTCGCCGAGTCCACCTGCGAGGCCCCGCCCGCCTCCACGAAGCCGAGCCCGAAGCCGGCCGACGTCAAGCCGCAGGGCGCCCCGGTCGAGGAGGCGGGCCTCGCCGAGACCGGCGGCAGCTCGATGACGCCGTACATCGCGGGCGGCGCGATCGTGCTGCTCGTGGCCGGCGGCGGAGCGGTGGTGCTGGCGCGGCGCCGGGGCTGACCGGCTCAGCTCTCCGGGGCGCCGAACACGTACACCATGTAGGTGTTCGCGGCCTTGGAGAGAGCGGACTCCTGAAGGTAGGTGGCCGTCGTGCCGGAGCGCAGGAGCGGACTGTCGATCGGCGCCCCGGCCTTGGCGAACGCCTTGTCCACCAGGGGTGTCGTCCGCTCCAGCCAAGTGGCCGCGGCCGCCGGGTCGTTGCCCGGGAAGTCGAGGCCGGCGCAGGCCCGCAGGAACCGCGCGTACCCCGGGGCGTCGGCCGTCGCCGTGCAGGACATCGACCGGAGGTCGCCTGCCAGGTCCCACACGGCGGCGACACCGAGCCGGCTGTCCTTCGTCGGCAGCGCGGCCGCCGCCAGCACGGCGATGACGTATTGGCGGCGGCCGGTGGGGTGGCGCACGCGGGCTCCGTCGGGAATGGGAGGAAGGTTCGGCGCAGGGTCGGACGCCGTCACCCGGCACTCACGCTCAGTACGGGCACCTGGCGCTCGCACTCTGTCCGCGGGATTCCGCCGACATCACTTCGCCAGCGTCACCGCCTGGTCGAGCGCCTGCAGGAACCGGTTCACGGTCGCCCGGTCCCGCACCGCGATCCGCAGCCACTCGTCGCCGAGGCCCGGGAACGTGTCCCCGCGCCGGACCGCGAAGCCGAGGTTGCGCAGATGGCGGCGGACCACGTCGGCCCGGGGCAGCCGGACGAGGACGAAGGGGCCCTCTGCGGACTCGACGACCCGTAGACCGTCGGAGTCGAACTCGCTGAGCCCGGCGACGAGATGGGCCCGGTCCGCCGCGATGCGGTGGGCCGCATGGGCCGCCTCCGCCAGGGCCCGCGGGGCGACACAGGCCTCGGCGGCTGCCAGCGCCGGTGTGGACACCGGCCACAGCGGCTGGGCGCGCTCCAGTTCCGCGATCGTCTCCGGAGCGGCGAGGACGTAGCCGATGCGCAGCCCGGCCAGACCCCAGGTCTTGGTCAGACTGCGCAGGACGACCAGGCCGGGCACGTCGGTGCGCCCAGCCAGCGCCTCCCGCTCGCCAGGCACCGCGTCCATGAACGCCTCGTCGACGACCAACGTCCGCCCGGGGCGGGCGAGTTGAGCCAGCGCCTGGGCCGGGTGCAGGACCGACGTCGGGTTCGTCGGGTTGCCGACGAGGACCAGGTCCGCCTCCTCGGGGACCGTCGCCGGATCCAGCCGGAAGTCGTCCTCGGCGCGCAACAGCACCCGGTCGACGGTGTGCCCCGCGTCCCGCAGCGCCGCCTCCGGCTCCGTGAACTGCGGGTGCACGACGACCGGTTGACGGACCTTCAGGGCGCGCGCCAGCAGCACGAACGCCTCGGCCGCACCCGCCGTCAGCAGCACCCGCTCCACCGGCAGCCCGTGCCGCGCGGCCACCGCCGCCCGCGCGGCCCGCCCGTCCGGATACGCGGCGAGCGAGCCCAGCGACGCGGCGATCCGCTCCCGCAGCCACACCGGGGGCGTGTCGGCGCGGACGTTCACCGCCAGGTCGACGAGTGCCGCACCGCCGTCGCGGACCTCGGCGTCACCGTGATGGCGCAGATCGTGTGCACCGTCAATGCGCATGGGCGTGTCCGTCGTGGTGGTGCCCGTGGTGGTGATGGCCGTCGTCGTCCGGGTGGAAGTGCGGCTGCTGCGGCAGCCCCACCTTGTCCTCGAACCCCGGCAGCGCGATCCGGTACACACACGAGTCGCAGTTCATCCGCAGATCCCCTTCGACGGCCTCCCGGTACCGCTCCATCACCAGGTCGAGCAGCTCCGGCTCGGGCCCGATGACCTCCGCGGACCGCACCTCGACCTCCGGGTGCGCGGCCGCCCACCCCTCGGTCTGCTGCTTCACCCGCTCCGGCAGGATCCCGGTGAACAGGAAGTACGGGAGTACGACGATCCGCCGCGCACCCAGCCGGACACACCTGTCCAGGCCGCTCGGCACATCCGGCGCCGCGAGCGACACGAACGCCGTCTCCACACCCGCGTACCCACGCCCCTCCCACAGCAGCCGCGCCGCCTTCAGCACCTCGGCGTTGGCATCCGGGTCGGTGGAGCCGCGGCCGACCAGCAGCACGGTCACGTCGGCCCGGTCGTACGGCGTACGCGCGGACTCGCCGAGCACCTCGTCGAGCCGCCGCTCCAGGACCGCCAGCAGCGACGGATGCGGGCCCAGCGGACGCCCGTAGGTGTACGAGATCCCCGGGTGCCGCTCCTTCTCGCGGGACAGCGCCGCCGGGATGTCCCCCTTGGCATGCCCGGCGGACACCAGCATCAGCGGAACGGCCGCGAACCGACGTACGCCCCGCTCCACCAGCTCGGTGACCGCCTCGCCCAGCGGCGGCGCGGACAGTTCGATGAAGCCGCCCGCGACGGGCAGTTCGGGGTGACGGCGGCCCAACTCCCGGACGAAGTCGCGGAACGCCTCGGCTCCGGCCTGGTCCCGGGTGCCGTGGCCGGCGATGAGCAGGGCGGGCGGGGTGGTCACGATTTCTCCTCGGAGGACGGAACGGAAGACGAGACAGAAGCTGAAGTGGGTCGCGAAGTGGGGTGATACAGCAGGGCGTTGAGCGCGGCGGCTGCCACCGCCGAGCCGCCCTTCTCGGACACGTTGCTCACGGCGGGCAGCCCGCTCGCGCGCAACGCGGCCTTGGACTCGGCCGCGCCGACGAAGCCGACGGGCAGGCCGATGACGAGCGCGGGGGAGACGTCCAGGGTCAGCAACTCCTCCAGGGCGGTGGGCGCGTTGCCGATCACCCACAGCGCGCCGGGCCCGACCTCCTCGTACGCGAGCCGGATCGCGTGGGCCGAACGCGTCAGCCCCTGACCGGACTCGGCGTCCTTGAGCCGGCAGACGGTCTTCCGCCGGGTGATCCCGGCCGCGACCATCTCCACGTCCACGACGACGGGCGCCCCGGCGTGCAACGCGGCATGCGCGGTCGCCAACTCGCCCTCGTCCAGGACGAGATCGGTCGCGTAGTCCAGGTCCGCCGCAGAGTGGATGACCCGCTCCACGACCGCGCGGCTCAGCGGCGGGAAGTGCGAGGTGTCGAGGCGGGCGCGCAGCCGACGGTAGGACTCCACCTCGATCGGATGAACCACCCGGTCCACACCGTTCACATGGTCCATACGGTTCACTGGGCGCCCTCCTGCCAGCGGTAGCCGCGCGGGGTCACCATGCGCCCGGCGATCTCACGGGTCGCCGTGTTGCCCACGGTCACGACCGTCATCATGTCGACCGTCGACGGATCCAGCGAGAGCAGGGTCGTGACCCGGCTGGATTCGTCCGGCCGCGACGCGTTGCGTACGACCCCGACCGGCGTCGTCGGCTCCCGGTGCTCGGCGAGGATCGCAAGCGCCTTGGGCAACTGCCAGTCCCGGCCCCGGCTGCGCGGGTTGTAGAACGTCACGACGATGTCCGCCTCGGCCGCCGCCCGCACCCGCCGCTCGATGATCTCCCACGGCGTGTGCAGATCGGACAGGCTGATGGAGACGTGGTCGTGGCCGAGCGGCGCCCCGAGGATCGCCGAGGCGGCCAACGCGGCGGTCACGCCCGGGACTCCGACCACCTCGATGTCGTCGGACGCCTCCGCGAGCGCGGGCGAGGCCATCGCGTACACCCCGGCGTCACCGCTGCCGATCAGCGCGACCGCCTGCCCCTTGCGCGCCTCGGCGACGGCGGTACGGGCCCGCTCCTCCTCGGCGCCGAGCCCCGACTCCAGGACCCGGGTGCCGGGCCGCAGCAGATCGCGGATCTGGTCGACGTACTGGTCGAGCCCCACGAGCACGGAGGCGCGCCGCAGTTCGGCCTTGGCGCGCGGGGTGAGCAGGTCGCGGGCGCCGGGCCCGAGCCCGACCACCGCGAGCCGGCCACGCACGGGCCGCCGTACGACGGCACAGGTCGCCATCGCCGCTTGCCCGTCGGCACGCTCCGACTTCCGCTTGGGGACCAGGAGTTCACCTCCGCCCACGAGCGCGGCGGCCTCCGCGACGGACGGCGTGCCCACGGCCGCGAGGGGCGCGGCGGACGGGTTGGGCACGTCGACGGTCGCCAACTCCTCGGCGGAGTACGTCACCAGGGGCACGCCCAGGTGCCGGGCCGCTTCGACGATGCCGGGCTCGTCGGACTTGGCGTCGACGGTGGCGAGTTCGGCGATGTTGGCGAGGGACAGCCCCGCCTCCCGCAGGGCGTCCGAGAGCAACCCGAGCACCTCGTCCACGGGTGCGCCCTTGGATGCGCCGACGCCGACGACGAGGGACGGCGGCCGCAGCACGACCTCCCGCTCAGCAGGCTCGACGGCGCGATCGGTGACGCGGATGACGTACGCGCCGCCCTGGTCCGACACCGGAAGCGGCGGCAACGGCCACGCCAACTCGGCGTCCAGGGTCACGGGTTCGCCGTCCAGCAGCGCCCGCGTGACCCCGGCGATGTCGCCCTCCATCGGGAACCCGAGCGTGTCGAGCCCCGGAACACCCACCGCGTCCGTCGCTGTCGTCACCACCGGCTCGGCGCCCAGCAACTCACCCACCTCGCGGGCGAGTTCGTTCGCCCCGCCGCCGTGTCCGCCGACCAGCGACA